>JAGLRU010000257.1 GCA_023136145.1 Alphaproteobacteria bacterium | reverse complement strand
ATTTCTGCGGCAAAAAGACAGCCCCGGCTTTTGGATTAACAGCATGGAATCGCACATCGGTAAACCGGAAGTACAGTAAGGCTGTCGCAAAGCTCTACAACCTTCATGCCAGGCTCGCGGTACAGCACGTTGCAGATAAATCCCCTGCTGCAAAAGCAGGAATCCGTTCAGGCGATTTTATAATCGCTATCAACGGTCAGAACATCCCTCGCGGTCAGCCAGCTCGCAAAACAGCCTATAAACTTCTGCACCTTGCCGGTTACAATCCTATCGATATTCTTCTTGAAAGGAATAACAAACTGATAAGAGCCGTCGTCCGTCCAGTGAAAGTCTGCGATTATCCGGTACAGCTCAACTATAACAGCACCGACATCAACGCCTTTACCGACGGCAAACGAATCGTCCTTTCAAAAGGCATCGTGCGCTTTACCAAAAACGACAACGAACTGGCTCTGGTAATCGCACACGAGCTTGCTCATATCGCCATGGGTCATATCAATAAAAAAATGCAGAATACCATTGCTGGTACTCTCGGCGGTCTGGCAATCGATTCACTTCTAGCAGCGGCTGGCGTAAACAGCGGCGGAGCTTTCTTGAAAGCAGGAGAAGATATTGGCTCTCAATCATATTCAGTTGAATTTGAGCAGGAAGCTGACTATGTGGGAATGTATTTCATGGAAAGAGCAGGATACAGCACAAAAGGCGTTGCCGATTTCTGGCGACGGGAAGCTTCTGAAAGACCCAGATCCGTAAGCACTAGGAACAGTCATCCAACAACACCGGAACGCTTTCTCGCCATCAGGCACACATACAAGGAAATCGTCGCGAAAAAAGCTCGTAATGAGACTCTGGTTCCGAATTTAAAATCGAAGTAGGCCGCTCACACCCTACCAACACCGCGTACGCCCAGTATCTACATGCACAAAATCACTAGTAGGATAATAGCCAACGCCACCAGATCTGAGTCTGGTCGCTGTCTTTTTCAAATAAGAAAGACGGGTACTCGGCTGGTTGATGTCAATCGCCTGCCCTTGCATATGCAAACTTTCACGTGCGACACCACTACTTTTCCGCCGCAGACGCTCATTAGTTGATGCAGAACGATATCCTGAAAAAACTTTAAAGGGTGTAAAATTTTTGACTTTATTTTGCAGAACATACAAAATGTCCATAAGTCGCGGATCAATTGGAAATATTTCGTTCGTACGATGATCGCGCATAACAGTCTTGATAACGCTGAAGGCATCGGGCAAATATTCACCATCGTACCAATATTCACCGACGAATTTTTCACCAGTATGTGCATTGTTGAGAAACATCTTACGCACCATTGTAGGCCGTTCACTCGTCATTGCCAGTGCTGGTGTCCAAAATCCCAATACTGCGGAAAACAAAAGACCATGTTTCAAGAAACCGCGACGATCAGCACGATAACTTTTCACCGCTGCGTTATTCTTCTGAATAAGTTTATCCATATTTCCACTCCACATAAACCCAAGACATCTGCTCTTTAGCATATAGTAACAAGAAATGTCAAAGAGGTAAAATTAGAGGTGATTTTATAGTCGTTTGAAAAAATAATTATACCCTTCCCGTCATTCCGGCAGAGGCCGGAATCTCTCTTACTGTTGCAGCGAGATACCGGCTTTCGCCGGTATGACGTTTCAAGGAAAAATATGCAGTTAATTGTTCAATCGACTATAAAACGATTAAATTCCGGCGCATTAAAAGAATAACGATATTAGAAAATTTTGAAATTTTTTGAAGTAACCAGAAATCATTCAACTTTTTGATTTATGGTATTTTTCTAAAGTCGATTTTATGTCGCTGATAAGCGGGGTGATTTCTTTCCTAAACTGCGGCTGCTTTGCATCGGAAATATGCAACCCTATGTTTTTAACGGTCAACTTAACGGGTTTTTTCGTAACGTCCGAATTTATTTCATTTTTCGTGAGTTTCTCTCGGATGTCTTCTCTGCGCTCATGTAGAGTATTCATTACGCGCTTATACAAGCTCTCCGACCTGCGCATGGACTTGTGCAGATCGTGGGCTGGGATCGTAATGAGTATCGAATCCTTCACAGTGCGAACGTTAGCACTGCGCTTCTCATCGATCAACAGTGCCATTTCCCCGACTATAGATTCCGCGCCAAGATTCGCGATAGTTACAGCTTTTCCGTCTTCATATATAAAAACTTCCACTTCGCCGCTTTCGATAAAGAAAGCACGGTTTCCCACTGTACCCTGTTCAATAATCAAAGTACCAGCGGGAACAAACTCTCGACCAAGTATTTTTATTTCTCTCCGCATACCCCAGATGCCCTCTGTATATTCTAGTATAATGATTTTTTTTAAGAGTGTCTTGACTCGTTATATAGATATGTACATATATTTATAATATGCGAAAAGATGTTAAAGAAGTATCCAGCAAGGCTAAATACTCCTTGTTAAAGTTTTTGCAATCCTCTGCAAACGGGTTTGCGGAGGGTATTTTTACAATATTATCCACAATTTACAATTCTATAAAAAAAGTGATCGTTCGCTTTATAGACTGTGCGCCAAATCTTTTTGTTTATATTATTTTGGCATGGGCATTTTACTTTTTTGTGAAAATAATATGGATTGTCTCTTCGGTTTTATGAAAATGCGAAAAGCATAATCTTGCCCAATAAAGTAAAGTTTCCTTGACATTAATTAATTTGTCCCCTAATAACAACCTCTTGAGTAATTGCACCGAATGATGGAGGCTTATTGTGAAACGCACATATCAACCAAGCAAACTAGTGCGGAAACGCCGTCACGGGTTCAGGCATCGCATGTCAACGGTGAGTGGCAGGAGAATTATATCCAACCGTCGCTCGAAAGGGCGTCATCGCCTGTCCGCGTAAGGATTTTTCATGTGCGCCTATGTGAATTCACTAAAGGCGTCTTCTGATTTTCAGCGTATTTCCCGCTTGGGAAAAAAGTGCGTATTTCCTGTTTTTATCATGCTAGCTCTCAAACGCGATGGAGAAGATTCTTCTTTCAGGCTAGGGTTGACGGTGAGTCGCAAAGTGGGCAACGCGGTAGTGCGGAATCGCACCAAGCGTCGATTGCGCGAGATTGCACGCCAGTGCCTCATCACAAAGGAAGAGCTTAGAAACTTCGACATAGTGCTGATCGGCAGAGCTTCTGCTAAAGAAAGAGACTTTTCCTTGATGAAACAGGACTTCCTGCATGGCCTAAAAAAACTAGGAATAACAGCATGAGCACTGTTTCTCGTTTCCTTCTGGCAATCATACGTGTATACCAATGTACGCTATCTTCGTTTATGGGGAAGAGCTGTCGCTATCACCCAACCTGTTCTGTCTACACGGCGGAATCCATACGTCGTTTTGGAGCTTTTCGCGGGAGCTGGCTTGGTGTAAAACGTATCTGCCGCTGTCATCCATATAATGATGGGGGTTACGATCCAGTTCCTGAGAAAAAAGCATCCGTCCCTTCGCAAATGAAAGACTAACAAATGAACAACTTTTCGCCCGATCCGCATGACAAACAAGACAATTCTCGTCTTATGCTGGCGATTGTGATTTCTCTGTTAATACTGCTGCTTTTCAGCAACTTCTTCGATAATCCACAATCGAAAAAGATTCAGCCGCAACAAATGCAGCAACAGCAAATGCAGACTCAGAAATCAGCCTCCGCGCCCATCGCCGAACAGCAGTCGGTTGAAAACCAAAAGGACGTAACCACCACAACACGCCGCATTCCGATTTTGGGGAAAAAGGTGGAAGGATCCCTTTCCCTCACTGGTGCCAGAATCGATGATCTGTCACTAAACGAACACACAGCCACAGCCGGAAGCAAAGAAAATATGGTGTTACTATCACCCTCCGGCACGAAAAATGCCTACTATATAGAGAGTGGCTGGGCAACAAATGACAATGACGTCTTGGTTCCAGATAGCAAGACAGTCTGGAGACTAGCTCCCGGCAGCGCGGATGTGCTGAAAACGGACGGAAATGTCACTTTACAATGGGACAACGGGCAAGGTCTGCTGTTCGAGCGTAAAATAGGGCTGGACGAAAATTATCTCTTCACTATCACACAGAAAATCATCAACAATACAAACGCCGAAAAGAAGTTTAACGCATGGCACTTGATTTCCCGCCACAGTCTGCCTGTTGATTTCAAGGGCTTCTTCATCCTGCACGAGGGGCCTCTGGGGTATCTGGACGACAAGCTGATGGAGCCGAGCTATAAAGATTTGGACAAGGGCGAAAAAATAGAGCGCGAAAACACGCAAGGCTGGCTCGGAATCACCGATAAATACTGGTTTGTCGGGATTTTCCCAAACCCGCAGGAAAAATTCAACGCCCGTATCGTAGGAAGTACAGTCAATAACAAACGCGCATACCAGACAGATGTCGTGGCCGAAACGAGAACGGTGGCACCCGGTCAGTCGATTGAAGATAAAAAATTCATCTTTGCCGGTGTCAAGAACCTGACACTGATGACAAAATATCAAAAGAAATACGGCCTCGAACACATTGATCTCACCTTTGACTTCGGGTGGTGGTATTTCATCACCAAACCGTTTTTCTACCTTCTGCATTTACTTATGCTCATCACTGGCAACGTGGGTCTGGCAATCCTGTCAATGACCGTCATCATCCGAGGCGCGGTATTTCCCCTCGCCAACAAATCCTTTATTTCCATGGCAGGAATGAAGAGAATCGCGCCGATGCTAAAGGAGTTGCAAAAGAAGCACAGCGGCGACAAAGAAAAGCTTCAGGCAGAAATATTCGATCTGTACAAACGTGAGAAGATCAATCCGTTCAACGGGTGCTGGCCGATCATGATACAGATTCCTATTTTCTTCGCCCTCTACAAATGCATCATGCTCTCCGTCGAATTGCGCCATGAGCCATTCTTGGGCTGGATCAATGATCTGTCAGCACCAGACCCCACGAACATCTTCACCCTGTTCGGACTTCTCGACTGGAATCCACCATCGTTACTATCGATCGGGGCGTGGCCTGTACTGTTCTGCCTAACGATGATAATTCAGAAACGTCTAACCCCGCCCATGCCGGATAAGACGCAGGAACAGTTGCAAACATGGTTCCCCTTTATCATCACAATTATGCTGGCGAATTTCGCGGCAGGACTGGTGATTTACTGGACATGGAGCAACACACTTGGTGTCTTGCAACAGTATTACATCCTCCGCAAACTCGGTGGGCAGGAAGTCTCGCTTATTCACGGTCATAGCGAACGCCGTCGGAAGAAAAAACCTAAAACCAAGAGGAAGAAATAAGGTGGAAAACGGCGGTTTTGTCGTTGATGAGACTGCTATTAAACGTGGGGAAGTACTGTTCCGCAGTGAATGCCAATTCGTCGCCGGCGCGGCCACACCCGACAGAATACCTCCACCAACCATCGGCGAGATAGCCTTTGCAGGACGTTCTAATGTCGGAAAATCAAGTTTGATAAATGCACTCACCGGACGTAAGGCACTAGCTCGCTCATCCCGGACTCCCGGACGTACACAGCAGATTAATTTTTTCGATTTAGGTGGGTTTATGTATCTGGTGGATCTTCCAGGATACGGTTACGCTGTGTCCTCTAAAAAAAAGATTTTCGCTTGGAACGACATGATTTGCGGATACCTGCGCGGAAGGCAGACACTCAAGCGAGTCTGCATCCTGATCGATTCACGACACAGCTTTAAAGATTCCGACCAAGACGCTATGAATATGCTCGACAGGTCACACGTACCTTATACAATTGTGCTGACAAAAGCCGACAAGATCACAGCAACGGAGTTACAGGAAACAATTGCGCGGATAGAGGATAGCTTAAAATCCCGAACCACCGCATTTCCCACAGTCTTCGCCACCAGTTCTGATAAGAAAAAAGGCATCGCTGAATTACGAGCATTTCTGGCTAGCGGGATTTAAACGACTTACAGTTTTATTTAAGATATCTTATCATCCTAAGCGGTGTAAAATGCGCAATGCAATATTTTGTTTCTTTTTCATTTCAGAAACACGATCCGGCACAATATTAGTCATCCATTCACCTAAAACTTCCGCGGCATTAGTGGAATTGGCAATATACCCTTTTTTCTTATTTTCTTCTCTGATTATAAAATGAGTATAATTATCAGTTTCATCCTTAGTTACCCCGAATTCAATTCTACTAATAACAGAACCACGAACACGGAATTCAACACCCATCAAAAAATTCTTGTCATCTGTTCGTTTAGCTTCCTCAAACTTTCCATTATTCTTTTCTGGAAGCTCACACAACATTTTAATCAATTGTCTTAACTCGATTGTTTCAGTCAATGGCTTAACTTTATCGTCATAAGAAGCTCTAATTTCTTGATTGCCTTCTATACTGTTTTTAGCAGCCCTGCAAAAAACACCTAAAAGATCATTTTTCATAATTTAATCGCCTCTACATACATGCTGTTCATAAGAATGAATAATTATGCTATAATAGCCATATCCCTTTTGTCAATAAAAACGATAATTTCAAGAAACGCCTAACTTGTTTAAAGTTAAATGCTACCAGCTCCAGTACAAAAAAAGGCATCGCTGAATTACGGGCATTTCTGGCTAGCGGGATTTAGACAGCTCACTATTTTAAGCCAGATTTTAAGCCAGGAGATGATACGCAAGATATCTTTTGGCTTTCTTCCTTCCAGAACTTCCATTTCATCTCAGAAATATCATGACCCGGTGCAACATCGTCCATCCATTTCTTTAAAGCATCCACACCATCAGAGGAATTATCAAGATTTCTTTGCCTACTCTTTTTTCCTATGATCACAAAAGAAGAAGAATAATCGGCTTTATTTTTGACTATAGTAGTTCGCATTAAAGATAAGACATTACAAGTTTTTCAACAGTTGTTTCTATGGGCATGCCTTCCCG
>JAGLRU010000256.1 GCA_023136145.1 Alphaproteobacteria bacterium | reverse complement strand
ATGCGCGAATGTTTATATTCGTTATCTATAAAGTTATGGTTTCGACAAGCTCAACCAACGGCTTCATTCATACTTAATCGTTAACCGATAATGGAAGTTTTTTTTATTTTTTTTATCCATCCTTTTTAAGGCATCCCTCAACTCAATATCCATTTATTCCTTAGTGCATATTCCGGGCAAAGTTTACCACCTATTCCGGGAATTTCGGGCCACTTTGAACACTCATCATTTTCTTGAATTTAAGTTACTTTAAGTGGTCGGTTTTTGTCAATATTTTACTGTATTTTTTCCTTACAGAACCTCCTTTTAACTCAATTTTATGAGAATTATGAATAATCCTGTCACAGATAGCATCAGCGATTGTTTGATCCCCTATGATTTCATGCCAGTTTTGCACCGGAAGTTGCGATGTGATTATTGATGATCTTTTTCCGTATCTGTCTTCAAAAATTTCAAGAAGTGAAAGCCTATCCTGTTTGTCAAGATGTTCAAGACCAAAGTCATCAAGGATGATAAGATCCTGTTTTTGAATACGGGAAATTTCTTTTTGATAAGACGCATCAGCCTTGGAAATCTTTAAAAGAGAAAACAATTTTCTGATATTAAAATACAAGACCTTATATCCTCTGATACATGCTTGTTGCCCTATCGCGCAGGCAATAAAACTTTTTCCGACACCTGTAGGTCCGCTTATGATCAGGTTTTGTTTTTTAGAAACGTAGTCACAGTCAGAAAATCTCAAGATCATGTTTTTGTCAAGATTTCTACTTATGGTAAAATCAATCTGCTCGAACGATGCCTGATAGCGGAATTTGGCCGTTTTTAAGAGACGGTCTAATTTCCTGTTTTGACGATTCTCCCACTCGCAGTCGATCAGGTGTCCGAGAAGTTCATCCGCTGTGAAATTACTTTTCACCCCGGTACCCATTGTTTCCTTAAATGCCCGCGCCATGCCGTAAAATTTCATGAGCAGCATTTTGTCGATTGTAGCTTCGTTAATCATTAATACCTCCTGTATAATATTTTTTGCCTCTTATGTTTTCGTGGTCAGGAAGATTTTTAAATAACGGTATTGCTTCATCCTCCTGTTCACGGTCAAGCCCTTTTTCCAAAATTCCTTTTATGCTTTTGTAAGAAAAAGCTCCAAAATAATTTGCTCTTCTGCACGCGTTATTGACACGAAACTTGCTGTATTTTTTAGAAAGATTGATTATACCTATGCAGACTTTAAACGCCTGCTCAGGATGTTTTCGTGTATTTATTATTTTTTGGCAAATTACTCTGACATTTTCTCCGGTTCCCGAAGCCCAATTCAATATCCGCTGCGGTGTCCAGTCCGCGATAAAACCGTGACTGTAGGGCATATGATCACGGACAGTTGTATATGCGTGATTTGTCCTGTCCCTCTTATGAAAGGCGATACGCTTATTGTCATGAAATATTTCAATATTGGATGATGTATAAATGAGCGTAACTTGTTTACCCTTATAACGATAGGGTACACTGTAGTAGTGATTATCGTTCTTGAGATAGACATGATAATTAAGTTGGCAGGTCATTTTTTTGTAATTTTTAAACTCATAACACAAGTAAGGAAGCGGGTTTAATGTATGACGCTCAATCTCTTCAAAGAGTTGCCTGCGGCTTGATTTTATTTTTTGCATGATTTTGTTGTTGTGTTCTTCAAGCTTTTCACGAATCGCCTCATTGAGTTGTTCAATGGAAAAAAATGTCCGGTTCCTGAGCGGAGCATAAATACGTGTGTAAATGATACTAACAGCGTTTTCAACTAAAGATTTATCCTTTGGAGAATATGGCCGTGCAGGAAGAATTACTGTGTCGTAATGTCTGGCAAAGTCGGCAAATTCAGGATTGATATCCGGTTCATATTTATCTGCTTTAGTCACGGCAGATTTTAAACAGTCAGGAACTATGGCCTGCGGCACACCTCCAAAATAATGAAGGCTGTTTTCATTGGATTTGATCCAGTCTTCTTTTTTCTGACTCTCCGAGGCTTCGACATAAGTAAGACCGCTTGCG
>JAGLRU010000255.1 GCA_023136145.1 Alphaproteobacteria bacterium | reverse complement strand
GTCGTGCGGTTCACCCCGACATCCGGCGCGACATAATCATCGGTCAAATCCACAACCGTATAGTTGAACGTGTGCGCGGGCCGTCCGGGTGGCGTCACCGACGTCAAATTGCCGCCCGCGTCATAAGAGTAAAGGATCTCCCGCGCATCGGGGAGAGTCTCCCTGACAATGCGCCCGGCTAAATCATACTCATAGCCTGTCACACGACTGAGCGGATCGGTAACGCTCGCCAAGTAACCGTCGGCATTGTATCCGACCGCGTAAAGGCGCTCATCGGCGCCGGCCCCTTGGGCCATTGACGAGAACCGCCCTCGCGCGTCATAGGCGATATTTAAGGAATCGAGCCCCGGTATCTGCCCGACGACAGGCCGCCCGGCCGCGTCGACCGTGACCATCGCCTGCCGGCCTTCCGCCGACGTTCCGGTAAAGGTACGCGCGGCCGCGTCGAAGACATTTGTGAACGTCCGGCCGTTAACCGTTACGACATCCGTCAGGGTCTCAAGCGTTGAGAGATCATTGGGATCCGTAAGTATTACGTTACGCTCCTGTGTGCGTGTCAACGATAAACCGCCTAAAGTTGCAATGTTAACCGACTTTGGAATCGGCGCCTGCATACCAAACCTCGGATCAGGGCCTTCGACGGTTGTTGTCACTGTCCCATTTGATATCGTCACTATCCTTGTTCCATTAGTTTCCCTCAATGTCTCCGTCAACAATCCATCAGACCCTGTAATAACTCTCCTTTGGTCGCCGGTTAACAAATCTTCCACTAAATACGTCGTCACCCGATTAAGCGCCGATGTCTTTGTTACGGTAAAACTATTATCATTTTCTGCCCGCGCCAGCTCCAAAAAACCGCCGGCCGCGTTTTCATCCTTAATCAACCGCCCTTCGGCATCATAGGTCATCTGTGACGCGTATCCCTGCGGATCCGTTATTGACTCCAGAAGGCCGTCATCGGAATAGGCAACATGAACCGTCTCGTTCGCCGGATTGGTAATGCTTGCCAGATAGCCGTTTGGATCCAGAGCCAATGTTGTTCTCTGCCCATCATGAGCAACGATCGCAGTCGGATCACCGCTGATATCACGCTCAATGGTAGTAATATCGCCATCCGTATCTTCGACAGCAACAAGCACTCCATCAGAATTATAAGTAAATTGATAAAGCACCGCCCCGGTTAAGGCATTAACAGTGCGCAGATGCCTGCCGTCTGAATCAAACGTATATAATTGGCTTCCGTCTTTCGAAGATATGATAATATCTTTTCCGTCAAATGATTTAAACGTCAATTGTACACGACGGATACAATCGTTAAAGGTATCAGCAATATAAGGACTGCCATCCGGGCCTATCGCTACACCATACGGATAGTAAAGCCGCACATTTGTAGCCGACCCACCACTACCATAATCGGTTCCGCCTCCTGCTATGCGTGTAATAATTCCGTCAGGACTTACCTTGCGAATATAGCGATTCTCGGTATCAGCAATATAGATATTACTGTTAGAATCTATAGCAATATCAGCGGGACGATTCATCTCAGCTTCTGTAGCCGACCCTCCGTCACCACTCCGTCCTCTTGAACCATTTCCTGCTACGGTTGTAATGATCCCATAAGGATCCACCTTCCGAATACGATAGCTATAGGTATCAGCGATGTAAAGACTGCCATCCGGGCCTACAGCTACACCGCCAGGGTAGTGAAGTCGAGCCTCTATAGCCGGCCCGTTATCGCCGATATAACCAATGGCGCCGGTTCCTGCAACGGTTGTAATGCTCCCATCAGTACACACCTTCCGAATGCGATTGTTCCAAGCATCAGCAATATAAAGACTGCCATCCGAGCCTACAGCGACACCGGAAGGATTGGAAAGTTGAGCTCCAATAGCCGGCCCTCCGTCACCGTTATACCCAGAAACACCGGTTCCTGCGACGGTTGTAATGATCCCATCGGGATCCACCTTCCGAACACGATAATTCTGGCTATCAGCAATGTAAAAACTGCCATCCGGAGCAACAGCGATGTCTTGGGAGTGAAAAATTTGCGCATTTGTAGCCTGTCCTCCGTCGCCACTATATCCATAGTTGCCGGTTCCTGCTACGGTTGTAATGATCCCATTAGGATCCACTCGTTGAATAAGATCGCCATAATGAGTATTGATATAAAGACTGCCATCCGATCCTAGATCGATGCCCCATACGGTTTCAAGGTTAGTTCTTGTTACTGTTGTAATGATGTTATTCATATTTGCAGCACTCCGATGTCTACCATCTCCCCGATAAAGAATTTTTTCTGTTGTACTATAAAAATGATGTGTACTTAGTGTCCAGGCGCCGAGTTTCTGGGATAGGGCATTCCAGCCGCCAATTAAAGTATCCTGATCCTGCCAAAAAACAATTTCCTGACGGGCAGGAATAGGTCCGGGAACAAGGATACCGGTTGCAATACCGAAACTTCTTGTCAAAGACGCCGGGTACGCGTAGTAACCGTCATAAACATAGCCTATACGGATATTGACTGGCTGTTTCCCCTGCAATGTCCGGCCGTTAGAATCTTTACCATCCCATACGAATGTATAACTTTGGTTTGGATCGGAAGGAAAAGTCTCTTTAAAAACCCTGCCTGCCAGACTGATTTCCAGTTCAATCCTTTTAAGAACCGAAGGAGGCGAATCATCACTTAAGGGAATCGTTAAGTAGCGTGGATTTCTTCCAATAACACGATTGCTTCGGTAACTCAGCGTAAAAGGTGTCCCGGTGATGCCAACAGTTTCACCCAAAACCTGATTTTCACATTCAATGGTTGAGCCGCATGCAATGTTAGGATCATTTTGAGAAGCATCCGTCTTAGTTGGTGGCAGTTCCGGTGCTTCAGAACCAGCCGCAACTACCACGGGGAAATTACAATCATACGGTGTGAAATGTTCCACCGGTGAGCGCCACAAGCTTTGCCCGGGCGCATACAAAGAAGCCAACTGAACACGTTCTTCGTCAGTAATGCCAAGGGCGCTAAGTGCGGCGGCATCCGCCGCAATACCACTGCCGTCGAGATCGATCTCCGCGAATCCGGTAACGGTGCTTAAGTTCTCAATGACCTTCCCGTCATCGGAAGGAACCCAGGCGGCTTGTATCTTATCATAATAGCCCACAGGAACCGCGATACCGGTTGGAAAT
>JAGLRU010000254.1 GCA_023136145.1 Alphaproteobacteria bacterium | reverse complement strand
CACGTGCGATGAGGCAAGGCGTCATTACAAGAGGCACACTCCTTCTTGCCGAGCCTCTTTGCACAGCAAAGCGGTGCGCTTGCAAAAAACGATAGCCGCGTAATCCCTTGTTTCGAGACAATTCACGACTGATCGTTCCCTGGTTGACGCCAATATCTACGGCAATTTCCCTTTGCGTAAATCCCCTTTTCTTGAGGGCATAAATCTGGCATCGTTGGTCTCGGGTCAGATGGGAGTAAACTTTTGACATCTCGGATCTCCTTTGTAAGAAATCCTCGATAACCTCATCTGGCCTATATAGCTCTTAATTTATGCACTTGGCTGTTGAATCTGCGTTAGTATTTAACGTGCTTATTTTTTTATTAGATTCTTGATGTTTTACTTCTAACTTTGTGACAGTCTTTCTTAGAGCTTCCAACTGAGCAACAAACTTTTTGTTTTCCTCTTGTGATGCATCATTTTGATCTGGCGGCAAAACTTTTTCAGGCTCTTTAATCGCCTTCAGTTGGTTTTCTTTTTCTTCGATTTTTTCGTCTAAAAGCTTTTTGGATTTCTTTGATAATTTATTTTCGATAATGATTATTTGTGTATTGATACCGCTAAGTTCTTCTCTGAGCAAAGCACAATTAGAACCAATCTGTTTGGTTTTTAGCATTATTAGGTCGAGTAACGATGCTGTTCTGAGCCTTTCTTCATATGGAACATGAGAAAATATGACTTCTTGTATTTCTTCATCAAACGCTGAATTTGCTGTTTCTTCAACATTGTTACATATTTTCTCTAAATAATTTTGAGGTATATATTTAATTTTTTCAGTGGCATTTTCCGGTGGCTTATTATTTAAACAAATCGTTGCTGTTTCTTCATTGCTATACCAACGTAAGGATGCTTCAAAGTGTGATGCTTTCGGCGTTTTTCCTTTTTTGAATTTTTTAGCATTTAAAAATGAAAAGTCTTTAAACTGGTGACTGTTTCCCAGTAACCCAATAATGTCAGCTAATGCACTTTTACCACTTCCTTTATTGCCTATGATAGAAACTAGACCGGGATTTAAGAGAACTTCATTCTCGATAAACCAATTTTCTTTTTTTAAATCAGATGCATCCTTTTTGTCTATAGAAATTCTTTCGATAATCTTAGTACTATTAAGCTCTATACGTTTTAATAGCTCCGGTTTTGATTTTAAAGTTAGGCGTTCTTTATGTTCAACAATAGCTTGTTCTAGCCCTTGAAAATTTGGATTGGCTTTAACCCATGTATATCCTGAACCGATTTCCTTCAAATTACGGCTATCTGAACATCTGAATTGAGCAACACTTTTCTTCCCGTAATTTGGGTCACGCCCTTCAATAATATTTTTTGCTTTGTCACTTAGCTTGCCAATAGTCGGAATTTGAACGGCAACACATTCTTTTTCTTTATAGATTCCTATGTGCGCTTTACCACCGTTTGCTGTTGCTATGTTCTTGAATAGTCCATTATCTGTGCCTATATGGGCAAAGATAACTAAGCCGGCTTTCTCCGAAACTTTTTTCATTATATCTTGTGAAGATAGGTCGCAGTTTTCAGGCTGTTCATTTTGATCAAAGGGGGTAGAACAATTCAACTCAGTCATAAGATGAGATATGGACTCTGCCCAAGTTTCTTTCCATTTCATATCAGGGTTAAACAGGCAAAGCATATGTATACCTTGGGTAGAAGAGACTTCGACACCGGGGATGACTTTTACTTTATAGTTTTTTGCTTCACTCAAAAAAGAATCTAGTTCTGTACCTATATTATGATCTGTCAGGCAGAGAACTTTTATATCTGTAAATAATTGGGTATATGAAAGTACCAAACGAGCATATTTTTCAGCAGAAATTTGCTTCTCTTTCTTCGTAATTTCATCGTCATTTAAACCACTTAACTCTTTTAAACTTTGAAAATCGTCATCAGACAATCCGTGATCTTTTCCTAGAACCTTATAATCAGAATCTAAACGAGTTTGGATTTGAACATCCCATTTGCGCCATTCTGATCCTCTGGTAAATTTTGTCATATCTTAATCCTCTAAGCCCTCTTTTTTCGGCGTTTTTTCTTTTCCTGCGGAATAAGTGGTTCAACAAGTTTTTGGTAACGTTCGAAAAGAAACTCAATGCGTTCTTTTTCATCTTTGAAAGCGACTTTGCGGTAGGCTTTATCTACGACCTTATCAAGCACTTGGTGTGCTTTCAGCAATACAGGTGGCATTGTGTTGGGATCGTATAAATCATCCAGCGTGCTATCCGGGAATTGTTCTCTGGCATCCAGTACAGCCTGAGCCTTAGTTTCTATATTCTCTTTGTCCTTCTTATTTGCTTCCGGCCACGGAAAATTATTGTAAACGATAGTATTTGAATATTGATAATCACTTTTCATTCTTCCTGCTACATAACGCATCCATGACATGTGCATTTCAGAACTTAATACACCAAATTCATAACAGGTTGCATTAGCAAGAGTCTGAACACTTCCTGTAGCAATCCATTCCTTATCTACAAAACCAATAGGTATATAATTTCTTCGCTCAGACGAAACCTTAGGGATAGCAAGATAATCAGTGCTCGGTTGTCTGTTTTCACTAAAAAGAGCAGGCTTTTGTGCCCACTCTACAGTTCTTAGTTTACTGCTTTTCAGCCTTTCTTTTCTAACAGCTTTTATCCTTGCCATCACTATAGGCATCGCCCTTAATTCAGCAGGAGTCGTATCTATGAGCCATAAGCAATAACGTTCAATGTTGTTTATTAGTTCTTCCCCTCCTATTAAGCGTTTAATCCACTTTTTAGATGAGGGTTCTTTTTTAATAAGTTCATCTTTTTCACTCCTATTCAAAATGAGATAACCAAAGTCTGTAGCTTCGCTGCCTTTACTTATTTCAGAAACAGAACATAAGGGCTTGCTTCTTCTCAGAACTACGGTATCAGCACCTTCGACTAAATACGGATTGATTTTACTTACTGTAATGGCATGTGGGTCAGATAAAACATTTTCGTATTCATAGAGCGTTTTGGGTGTTACGTCTTGGGTTGAAAAACCAATAACGACAACGTGCACGGAGGCTATTTTCATGCCTTTGGCTTTTTTCTCGTCGATTGTCCATTTGAAGGTATGATGCGCAAAAAATATCCGACAAGGATATTTGTATAGTTCATTCCACAAAATACCTACTTGTTCTCCCTGAGTAATAGATTTTGTGGAAACGAATGCAACCTTTGTATGGGTACCTTGAATATATTGGGCAGCCTTAAGATACCAGCACGCTACGTAATCTAGTACCCCTTTACCTTTGACTCCTTTAAAGATGTTGTTCAGTTCTATTTTTTGTTCTTTGGTTTGTTCTTTTTTGCCGATGAACGGTGGGTTGCCGAGGATATAGCTGCATTTCTTGACAGGAAGAATGTCCGTCCAATCAGTTTTCAGGGCATTGCCGTGGTAAATATGAGCAGATTCTGTAAGGGGCAATCTGACAAATGCTTGTCCGAAGCTTTCGGACAGATTCATATTTAACTGATGATCGATCAGCCACATCGCGGCTTCAGCAATACGGGCGGGGAATTCTTCAATTTCTATCCCGTAAAACTGGTCAACGCTAATTTTTGTCAAAGAACCAATATCCAAAACAGTTTGGCGGTTTTGTGCTGGATAAAGCTCTTCTAAAATATCTAGCTCTAATTCCCTGATTTCTCGAAAGGCCAAGATCAAAAAATTTCCGCACCCGCAGGCTGGATCAAAGAATTTAAGCTTTGAAAGTTTATTTTGCAGTTGCTCAAATTTTTGTTGCCGTCCAACTTTCAAGGTTTTGATATGCTCAAATTCTGCCTGTAGTTTATCAAGAAAAAGCGGCTGAATGACTTTTAGGATATTTTTTTCAGACGTATAATGCGCACCGCCTTGCCGTTGAGCCATAGGCAGCATAACTGTCTGGAACAATGATCCAAACAACGCAGGGGAAACCTTTGTCCAATTAAAATATGCACATTTGAGTAAGGCTTCACGCATGACCGTATTAAAAGATGGAATATTAATAGGATCAGCAAAAAGATTACCGTTCACATAAGGATACGCTGCCAAATCCTCATCCAGATTATTTTGGCGCTTATTTACGGGAGTGTTGAGAACCTGAAAAAGATGTATGATCCAGCTTCCTAAATCGCTTCCGTCTTTTCCTGTCCTGTCCTCAATCAGGCGTAGAAAGCTTTCCATCGGAAATATGCCTGTATCTTCGGCAAATAGGCAGAACATAATCCGTACCAATAAACGTTCAAGATCATGGCCTGTGTAACCGCTTTCCTCTAAATGCTTATGGAGATTGCTCATAAGCTCGGACGCTTCTATATTGGCAGGATCTTGGTCACGGTATTTTTGCTGCTGATACCCTGCGATAAAAGCAAAGTGACGGACATTATCAGCTAGTTCGGCAAGGGTGAAATGGTGTTCTTCGTTTTCTTCAAGGTCAAGTAGTTCAAATGTCTGGAAATCAGACAAGAGGATATATCGGGGCTTTTCTTTTTCAGTTATCGAAACAAAGTAATCTGTAGCTTGTACCCTTGCTTTGGCTAGGTCTCTACCAGCAGATTTTTGCTCAATCAAAAGATGGCTAGGCCAGAATAAATCAATAAACCCCTGTTTATCATTTAGTTTTTTGACTTTTTCTTCATACACAGCCACATTCCGGCGGCGGATTCCAAAGATTTCAAAAAATTCGTTGTAGAATGTTTGCGTTTCTCCCTTCTCATAATGGGCATCTTTCCACTCATCAGAAAATTTGGCAGCGCGGGCGCGAATTTCATTCCAACTTAAAGGCATTATCTCTTCTCCAGTTAAAAAATTAGATGTATTTGAAATAATCCACAAGATTAAAGACAAAATACTTTTAGTAAAAAAGGTATAAAAGACTTAGGGCTGTGCCCTCAGCGCACTTCATAAAAAATAGACAAGACCGAGTTCTCGCTACGCTGTGAGCCGCACCAACCTTATCGATTTTTCCTTCCGTTTGCACACCCCCTGTTCGCCACGAGGCAGGATTGCATGTGCAACCCACTTCCAAGAAGGAAAAGCAAAATGACAGTTTTTTACGCCCAGCCATACGATATTTCAGCAAACGGATTTTATTTTAAAAACATGGAGGAATACGATAGCAAATACGCCAAATGTAAAAATGATTTTGGAGGTCAAGTTGAAGAATTTGAAATCCAATTCATAGATGGAGAAACGCTTGATGCTGTATTGTTTGAAGCCATTGGCGTTAATCAGTGCAATGTTCACCATTTTATAAACAAAATAGATGAATGGATAGAATACGAAAAGCACATCTTGATTCTAGCGGTAGGGGAATGTGGCTATGACTTTGACATGAGCAAAGATGACCCCAATAAATTCTGGATGGATGTCTATTATGTAGAAACTATAAAGGAACTGGCTGAGCAGTTTGTTGAAGACGGCATATATGGCTCTATTCCTGAAGCCCTGCAATTCTACATTGACTATGACGCTATCGCCCGTGATCTATCCGTAGAATACAGCGAAATCACAATAGCAGGTGAAAACCTTGTCTATCGCTGTTTGTAGGAAAAATCAGAAGGTTGCAGGTTCTATCCTGCAACCTTTTTTAACTATTACAACTCATGCGTAGGTTCGCGGATATGCTCTTTGTTTTGAGAAGCTCGTCGTTTTTTGAAAAATTCTTTTTTGTAGCTATCTTCCGGCTTTGGCGCAGTTTTCATTTGCTGAAAATGCTCAGCATCCTTTTGTAACTCCTGTTTTTCAACCACATATTTTTGTTGTTGCTGTTTACGTGCTTTCAAAAAAATCTCTCGATCCGAGGCTTGTTTTATTGTGAGGATAGATTTTTCCTGCTTATCCCGCACAAAAGTTTTTTGTTTTTCTTGTTCATTGCATTCTATAGTTTGTTTACGCTTGCCTGTAAAACGATCTACCAAACCTCTTAAGCCACGCCTTATACGGGCTTTCCTGATTTTTTCTTCCCTTAACTGACGTATTTTAAGGGCAGCAGCAAGCGCATTCTGTTTAGCTTGCTGTTCAATCTCTAGTTTTTTGCGCTGTTCTTCAGCTTTAACAGCCTTCTCTTTTTGTGCTGTGCTCACTTCTTTTTCAAAATCCTGCATTTTCGGCAGCATTTCCTTAGCAATCAGGCTTTTAGTTTCATCAATATTAGGTAAATTTTTCAGATCACCCAAACGCTCACGCACTTGTTTTGTTTTTAGCCCCGTCCAACGGGATACAGGGTAAACTTCACCCTGATAATCAACAGCAACAAAACCGCGCCGATCACCACGAGCAAGCTTATAACCGCGCTCTTGTAGGGCATGGGTAAAAGCAATCTTTGAATCTGAAATCGCCCATGCGTCCTGAAAATCAGCTTTGATTGCGCGCGTATCTTTGCCTATACGCTTGGCTTGCTGCCATTCTGCAAGGGTAAAATTGCGCGGATCGCGTTCTTTGCTATTGACCAATCCGCGTGGCATTTTCCAATCATGCTCCAGATATAATTCACGCGCTACAGATTGCAATTTTTGCTTTGAAAAAGAAAGCTGTATTGCCTTCATTTCCTCAGTATTAATGCGTGACCATACGGTATGGCAATGTTTGCGTCCTTCCTTTTCGTGAAAAACAATAGCGCGGGGTTGACCGGATAAACCAAGCTTTTCTTCCACCTGCTCAATCGCTTTTTCAAAATCTTCCGT
>JAGLRU010000253.1 GCA_023136145.1 Alphaproteobacteria bacterium | reverse complement strand
GATTAGTGCTTCCTCAGCTTTCTTTCCGTTTACGCTGATAACCCGTCCGCGCAGAGATGGCATCATTACGAGTCCGCGTGCGGAAGGTTCCGCTGCCATCATTTTTTTGAAATCTTCGCGTTGTCCCGGCTCGATGTCGAGAAAAAAGAAGGATGGTGCGTCTACCGATAGATCATCTCGGATAAGCCGCGTGAAGTTGAACTGTACCAGTGCCACTGCGACTAGAACTGTCAGTCCCAGTCCTAGAGACAGGATAACGCTGGTGGAGATGTTGCCTGGGCGGTAAATGTTGGCGACCGCCATGCGGATTTCAGGCGTGGCGATGCCTTTCAGTCGTCGTATCGAAAATTTCATAAGAGCTGACCATGCGTAAAAAATTGAGAAGGCGGCAATGGCTCCTGCAAGGAAAAAGATCACAATATTCTGGTTGGATGAGCAGAGTATGGCCATCAGTGCAAGACTCTGAGCCGAGATCAATATCCACAGAACGACGTTCAGCGAGGGGCGACTGGCGGTGGGCGCGATAAGATCGCGGAAGAGGTCGGTTGGTGACACTTTGACGGCACGACCTATTGGCCACAGGCTAAAGCAGAGCGTTGTGAGATATCCGAATCCCGCTGCTAGCAGTAAAGCTTTCGGATATATATGTACTTTATCTGTTAGAGCTAATTTGGCGGTAAGAAGAGATCCTGCACCCTGTGAGATGAAGATGCTTGCCACAAGGCCAAGACCGATTCCTAATGTCGCTAGTATTAAAACCTGAATCATAGTGACGCGAAATACGAAGCGGTCGGGGCTACCGAGGCATTTCAGCGTGGCGATATTTAGCAGTCTGCTATCTAAAAAACTTCGCACCGAATTTGAAATACCAACGCCTCCAATTAGTAGCGTTGTTAGCCCGATTAGCGTTAGAAACAGAGTAAGACGCTGTATTGTACGCTCCATCTTCGGGGAGGCGGTTAGGAAATCCCGTCCTTTCCATGTCGCCTGTGGAAATGCGTTTTCAATTCTTTTTTTCGCTGCTTTTAGGTCGGCAAAATTTTTGACGTACGGAATAAGAACCTTGTGATCGTAATATACCTGACTTCCCATTTTCTTCAGGCCGGTTTTGTTGAAGGTGTAACCGCTTATCATGATACGAGGTGCTAGGGAAAAGCGCATGTTGCCGATACGATCTGGCTCCTTAGAGATGATGCCGCGTATTTGAAACCTTTGCTTCCCGATATTCACCCAGTCTCCAAGACGGATATGAAGGCGGGAAAGAAGCTCTTTTTCGACCAGTGCGCCCCATTCGTCTTTTTCTATCCCATCTGAGCCGATAGGCGGGGGAAGGATTAGGTCTTGCAAGGGAGTCTTGATAATTTTCCCTTTCTCATCTACGATTTCCAGCTTACCGTAGAGGGGATAAAACGGATCGACTGCCTTTAGTTCCACCAGCGTTGCTTGCGTTTTGTCCATTCGACGCGCCATAGCGCGGGTTTCCATTACAATGGTGATCGGCCCCATTTTGTCGTGCAAAAAGCGTATTTGTTCTTGGGTGGCTGGTTCGTAGATCGTGCGGAGTGCTATATCTCCGCCAAGAATATAGCGTCCGTCATGATGCAGACTTTCCGTCAGTCCACGCGACAATGACTGGATGCTGGCAATTGCACCTACGCCGAGGACGAGGCAGGCTAAAAAAACATAAAAACCTCTGATCCCGCCTCTCAGGTCGCGACAGGCGTAAATAAGCGGTAGGAAAATTTTTTTCAGACGATGCTTCATGTCAATTCGGTATCCTGCCGTCGCGAATATTCACCATGATGTCGCATCCTCCAGCCAGAACAGGATCGTGTGTGACAAGAAGGAGAGTTGTGCCATGTTTGCGAGTCATGTCGAACATCATATCCATGATTTTTTTGCCGGTCTCAATGTCGAGGTTTCCGGTAGGCTCGTCGGCAAGGATTAAGCGCGGTGTGGTGACGAAGGCTCTGGCAATTGCTACCCGCTGCTGCTCCCCACCTGACAATTGACTCGGATAATGTTTGATGCGTTCACTAAGAACAACGGCGGCAAGGGCTTCTTCTGCATTTTTGAAAGCGTCTTTGTGTCCTGCGAATTCCAGTGGGATGGCAACGTTTTCCAGTGCTGTCATGGTTGGGATCAAATGGAAATTTTGAAATACGATCCCTATGTTATCTCTGCGAAACGTGGCGAGATCGTCTTCAGATAGACCGCCCAGTTCCGTACCAGCGACTTCGACTGTTCCTGAGGTTGGTTTTTCAAGCCCTGCCAGTACCATTAGAAGGGTGGTTTTTCCGGAACCGGAGGGACCCATAATGCTAACTGTTTTAGAGGAAGGCAGCGAAAGTGAAATATCTTTTAGAATATGTACGTTTCCGGCTTCGCTTTTTAGGTGTAAATTGATACGATTAATGTTTAAAATGTGGGCTGATTCAGAAGACAAGGCAGACATGATGCGTATTTCCTGTAAAATAATTTTTCTGGTGACGATTATGACTCTTTCTGTGCTGCTGGTAAATCCCGCCAATGCTAATAATGCGCAAAAAACGATATTGGCTTTCGGAGATAGCCTGACATCAGGTTATGGCCTTTCTCCGCAAGACTCCTTTCCCGTGCAGCTTGAACGTAAACTGAGAGAGCAGGGGTATGATATAACCGTTATCAATGCTGGAGTGGCGGGAGAAACGACATCTGGTGGCGTGACGCGGCTGGAGTGGACGCTTGAGCAGAAAAAACCGGATTTCGTCATTCTGGAACTGGGTGGCAATGATATACTTCGCGCTATAGACCCCGAAGTCACTTATAATAATTTGCATAAAATGATGGAAATCCTGAAAAAGAACAAAAATCCAGTATTGCTGGCTGGAATGAAATCGGCTCCTAATATGGGTGAAAAGCTTGAAAGGACATATTCCGCAATATATAAGAATTTAGCCAAGAACTATGATGCCGTTTATTATCCTTTCTTTTTGGAGGGGATATTTCCACGTTCCGGTCTACTTCAGGATGGTGGACTGCATCCTAATGCAAAGGGCGTGTCTGTGGTTGTCTATAATATTTTGCCTTCCGTAAAAGAACTTTTGGCTCTCAATCCACCGTTCCGCACACTTCCCGAATAATTTCTTCCATCGTTAGTCCTTCGGCGCGAGCGGAGAAATGGAGTGCCATGCGGTGTTTCAGAACTGCGGGTGCCAATTCCAGCACATCATCGATCGATGGTGCGTATCTCCCGTCCAGTAAAGCTTTCGCACGGGAGGCAAGCATCAAAGCCTGCGAAGCGCGGGGGCCTGGCCCCCAACTAACATGTTTTCTGACGGAGACGAGAGAGCTTTGCTCTGGCCTTCCAGCCTGTACGAGTGCAAGGATGCCGTCCACCACCTTTTGCCCTATGGGGAGCCGACGAATCAGATGCTGTGCTTGTAAAACTTCATCGACATTGAAAATCGTTTCTGGTTTTTCTTCTTCTGTGCCGGTTGTTGCCAGCATCATCTTGTGCTCGTCTGCTGACTCTGGATAGCCGATGTCGATCTGTAACATAAACCGGTCGAGTTGTGCTTCAGGTAATGGATATGTGCCTTCCTGCTCTAGTGGATTCTGGGTTGCCATGACATGAAATGGTTTTGGCAAGTCGTATGTCGTTCCACCGACGGAAACTTGATATTCCTGCATTGCTTGAAGAAGTGCCGACTGTGTGCGCGGACTGGCGCGATTGATTTCATCAGCCATTAGCAATTGGCAAAAAACGGGGCCTTTGACAAATTTGAAGCTGCGGGTGTCGCCCGCGCCAGCGATTATTTCGGAGCCTACTATATCCGATGGCATCAGATCAGGCGTGCATTGCACGCGCTTGTTGTTGAGACCCATCACTTTTCCAATAGTATCGACCAGCTTGGTCTTTCCGAGTCCCGGCAGCCCCATAATCAAGAAATGTCCGCCGGAAAGAATTCCAGTCAGGCAGAGGTTGACCACATCTTCTTGCCCGAAAATCATCTTGTGAATGTTTTCCTGCGCAAGTTTCATCTGTGATGATAGGGTGATGACCTCTTTTTCGAGGTCATCCGTTAATTCGACGGCGAGGGCGCGGACGGACATTGGTTTCACCTTGCTTCATAAACAGTTATAGTGAAACATTGTAGCGAAAACGTCAGTAAGCGGAAAGGGATTTTTGGTGGAAAGCTTTAGCGGAAAACTGAGCCTCCGGGCGTGGATGGTTGTGCCTGAAACGCAGAAACTTATGAAAGTGCTTCTGGAGGATGGCGGAGATGCGCGATTTGTCGGCGGCTGTGTCCGCGACACGCTCGCCAATCGCAAGGAACTTGACATCGACATTGCCACCACTCTGATACCGCAACAGGTGATCGAGCGTCTGAAACATCATAAAATTCCATTTTCCACTATTGGATTGAAGCACGGAACCATCAAGGCTATTGTGGACGGTAAGCCGTTCGAAATCACCACTCTACGGCTGGATGTGCTCACTTTTGGTCGTCATGCTGATGTTAAGTTTACGGACGATTGGAAAACAGATGCTTCTCGTCGGGATTTTACGATCAATGCGATTTTTGCAACACTGGACGGTAATCTCTATGATCCATTCGGCGGCGTGGAGGATTTACGTCTAGGGCGGGTGCGGTTTGTTGGAGACCCTGAAAAACGTATCAACGAGGATATTCTGCGTATTCTTAGATTCTTCCGGTTCTATGCACACTTTGGACGTGGACTGCCAGACGATGCTGCTTTGCGTGCCTGTTCTGCCGCTGCTGGGCAGATTCCAAAACTATCGGCGGAGCGCATCTGTCATGAAATCATGAAGCTTCTTGAATCAGACAGGTGCGCGGAAGTCTGGCGGATTATGCTGCGAAGCGGCATAGTGGAGCATTTTATGCCAGAGGCCACCAATGTCGAAACGCTGGAAAATTTGGTGCGGCTGGAAAGCAGTTATGACGGCGATGCTTATGCTCTGCGGCGTTTTGCGGCACTTATTGATGCGACTCCCAAAGGTATGAAAAATATTTCGCAGGCGTTGCGCTTGTCGAAAAATCAGGCTTCCCAGCTTAATAAAATGGTGAATCCTGAAGTTTCCGTTTCAATGGATATCGGGGAGGGCGGCGTTAGAAAGCTCGTCTACCACTATGGCAACGACATGGCGCGGAGTCTTTTGTTGCTCGCGGCGGCGAGGTCTGGTGATGAAGAACGCCTGTCTCCTCTTTATCAGACAGCCACGTCTTTCCGCGCTACTCGCTTTCCTCTATTGGGAGATGATGTTCTAGCCATCGGTTATGAATCGGGATCGGAGGTCGGACGTGTTCTTGATGCTATTGAGAGCTGGTGGATTGCTGAGGATTTCAAACCCAGACGTACAGAATGCCTGAAAAAGCTAAAAACAGACTTTAAACCAAAGGCGAATAAATAGAGTCATTCCTGAATTTATTGATAGGCATTTTTTCTCCC
>JAGLRU010000252.1 GCA_023136145.1 Alphaproteobacteria bacterium | reverse complement strand
ATTCTTATCGCCAAGCAATTGGGATGCCCCGTTTTTTTTAAATTTTGGCATAATCTTTTCCTCTTGTTGTAATGTTACTAATACTCGCCAATTTTAGGCTCGCAGATAGTAGAAAGAAAGATAAATAAGAACTAGCTCATTGTATAATGAAAGGCTTAAAAACAAAAGAAATTCTTCTGTCGCTTACTCTTCTCCTGCGTCCCGAATCACCGCTGCAGAAACGACTTCCTCTTCGTCTCCAATGCGAAATAAAGTGACACCCTGAGTTTGGCGGCCAACAAAGCGAACGTCAGTTATCGGCATACGGATAATCTGTCCGCCATTGGTAACTAGCATGACTTCGTCGTTGTCCTTTACGTTAAATGTGCAAACTATCTCACCATTGCGTCTGCCCAGCTTCATGTTCCAGATTCCCGATCCTCCACGATTAGTAACGCGGTATTCGTAGGATGATGTGCGCTTGCCGAAGCCCTTGCTTGTAAGGACAAGCAGGAAATCTTCCATATGGGCGAGTTCATTGAAACGCTCTTGCGTTAGGACGATGCTAGCTGTCGTCTTTTCCTCCTCATCGGATTCCACAGCCTCCTCTTCAATCTGATTGCGCGTTTTGGAGGCCATACGCAGATAAGTGATGCGCTCCTCTGCTGTCGCTTCGATATGCCTGATAATGGAGATGGACATTACCTCGTCATTCGCCATTAGTCTAATGCCACGAATGCCGGTTGAGTTACGGCTTTTGAATACACGCAGGTCATCCACCGAAAAGCGGATGGCTTTGCCTTTGCGAGTGGAAAGTACAATATCATCATTGTTGGTACAGGTACGGACATCAATCAATGTCTCATCGCCCTCAAGCTTCATAGCAATTAAACCGTTGGAGCGAATATTGCGGAAGTCAGAAAGGCTGTTGCGACGGACAGTGCCGTGCGAAGTGGCAAAAACGGCGTTAAGATCGTCCCACGTTTCCTCGTCTTCTGACAATGGCATAACAACTGAGATTTTCTCCCCCTTCGCCAATGGCAACAAATTCACAAAAGCCTTGCCTCGCGCCTGCGGTGTGCCGATGGGAAGTTTGTAGACTTTCATTTTGTAGACGATGCCCTTATTGGTAAAGAAAAGAACAGGCGTATGCGTGTTGGCGATAAACAGGTCGGTGACGAAATCCTCTTCTTTAGTGTTCATTCCGGTGCGACCTTTTCCTCCACGCTTTTGGGCACGGTAGGTAGAGAGAGGCACACGCTTGACGTAGCCTGTGTGACTAACGGTCACGACCATATCTTCTTTCTGGATAAGGTCTTCAATATCAGCTTCAAATTCCATTTCTACGAGTTCGGTGCGTCGCGGCGTTGCAAACCTTTCTTTAATGTCCACCAGTTCGTCTCGGAGTAAATTCATTAACTTTTCACGGCTACCAAGAATTGCGAGGTATTCGGCAATTTTGTTAGTAACTTCACGCAATTCGTTACCGATTTTATCGCGTTCCAGCGCAGTTAGACGATGTAAACGAAGATCAAGTATCGCGCGTGCCTGAATCTCCGACAGCATATATGTGTTTTTGTCGCTTACGGGATACATCGGATCGTCAATCAGTTTTATCAAAGGTGCTACGTCACCAACGTTCCATTCGCGTGCCATCAGCTTTTCCCGTGCATCATTCGGGTTGGCAGATTTACGAATGATTGCAATCACCTCGTCGATATTAACAACGGCTACGGCGAGTCCCGCCAGTATGTGACCGCGATCCCGTGCTTTGCCGAGTTCAAAAATAGTGCGCTTAGTGATGACTTCTTCCCGGAAATTCACGAAGGCCGAGATGAAATCTTTCAGGTTCATTAGCAGCGGACGACCATAATTCAGTGCCAACAT
Organism: Alphaproteobacteria bacterium; assembly: GCA_023136145.1. Classification (GTDB taxonomy): domain Bacteria; phylum Pseudomonadota; class Alphaproteobacteria; order Micavibrionales; family UBA2020; genus PALSA-926. The sequence continues at coordinate 1,890 of JAGLRU010000252.1, read as the reverse complement.
ATTGGAGCCGAAGGAAGTTTGTAACTGAGTGAATTTGTAAAGTTGATTCATTACGATTTCTGGGATTGCGTCTTTCTTGAGTTCAATCACAATCCGCACACCGTCGCGATCAGATTCGTCGCGCAAGTCGGAAATACCATCAACGATTTTATCACGCACGATTTCAGCGATGCGCTCCAACAGGCGGGATTTATTTACTTGATAGGGTATCTCATTGACGATAATTGCAGTGCGATCCTTGCGTATCTCCTCAAAAGAAGTCTTGGCCTGCATAATAATAGAACCGCGTCCGGTATGATGCGTACCCAGAATGCCGTTACGCCCAAGCACACGTCCACCAGTCGGGAAATCAGGGCCGGGAACGATTTCCACCAGCTCGTCTATCGTGATATCAGTATTATCTACATAAGCGCAACAGGCATCAATAACCTCACCAAGATTGTGCGGCGGAATATTGGTCGCCATGCCAACTGCAATACCAGACGCGCCGTTCACCAGAAGGTTTGGGAAACGAGCGGGTAGGACAGTCGGTTCAAGCGTCGATTCATCATAATTCGGTTGGAAATCAACCGTTTCCTTGTCGATATCTTCCAGCATCGTTTCAGCCGCTTTGTTAAGGCGAGCTTCCGTATAACGCATAGCAGCGGGCGGATCGCCATCCATCGAGCCGAAGTTACCCTGTCCGTCTACCAGCATCATGCGCATCGAAAAATCCTGCGCCATTCGTACCATCGCATCATAAATAGCAGAGTCGCCGTGTGGGTGGTACTTACCCATTACATCCCCGACGATACGTGCGGATTTTTTGTAGGGCTTCCCGCTATCGTAGCCGCCTTCGCGCATTGCATAGAGGATGCGACGGTGGACAGGTTTTAAACCGTCCCGAACATCGGGCAGAGCGCGACTGACGATTACGCTCATCGCATAAGCGAGATAGGATGTCTGCATTTCCTCTTCAATAGTGATGGGGGAAATATCAGATATTTTCACGGTATTATCGGTCACAGCTCAAGCCTCATTTATGTTTTTGGAATGATTACTATTTTTAGCATTTTTCTAGATGTTAAACAAACAACTTGATAAAGGAAGGTTGTTTTCATAAACTTGCCCGTAATTTGCTGATTTGAGCAGTATTTTTCTTTTTTGATAAGATATTATTCATTTCTTGTATTTGTTTGTTTTGCTCGCTCCATATTTTTAGTGGAGCAATAAATAAAAACTGCCAAATAAAAACGAAAATAAACATTATTCCAGCACCGCAAACTAGAGACATAAGCTCTTGTATCTTTTCGCCAAAAAGGTCTTCATTAAACGCATATAAAATTATGGAATCTATCAACTATAAGAAAATATTCCTAAAAATCACCATACGACTTTGCTCCCATCCCATAAACGAAATGGTGTCATGCCAAGAACGGAGTGCTTTAATTTTGTTGTAATTCCACACCCCCCGTTCATGGCATGATTCCAGAATAAAAGCAATGCATGCTTTTGGGGGATAATCGCCTTAAAATTACAGTTATGTTAATAATTATTTCAGATTTTCCAGTGACCGGCTTATTCTCTCGTGCTAATCTTTCTTAAAGGTAACCGATTCAAAATAATTACAATTCTACGGGAGTACACTCAAAAATGGCCACTCATGCCCACCTTGCCGCTAAACTTCTACGCGATGCTGCAACTTTTTTTAAAAATGTCGGCACTCAAAATTTGCCCTTGAAAGAGCAGATGGACGATAATGCATCTGTTTATGAACAGGTTGCTGATCTGGTTGAAAATGACCCATCGGGCGTTCTTGACCTTGAGGAAGAAGGTAACACGCCGAAAGAAGAACCGAAAGAAGAACCGAAAGAATAGGTTTTTTCGCTGCTGTTGTTCGCTGCGATCAGG
>JAGLRU010000251.1 GCA_023136145.1 Alphaproteobacteria bacterium | reverse complement strand
TCTCTGAATGATTCAACTTGTTTTGTATCGTTACTTTCAAATTTTGGTAATAAATCTGCGGCCATATCGGCCAACTCACCATTAAGTATATCGCTGCAACTGGCGACATGGAGCGCGTCTTTGAATTTTTCAGTATTGCGCAACAAGCGCAATAATTGTGGTAAATGTACTTTGTTGAAATCATCTCGTGTAACGAGATATAAAATACCAAACACTATCAACTTGAGTGATCCACGCCGAAAAAAGTCATTTTCTCCGGCATGTTTTGGTTCTGGCAATAATTGCGCAGCCAGCTTTTGTGCTAGCATCACAACGGCACTGTAACGTTTTTCTTTCCATGCCCGAATAATAACAGACACGGGATTATAGCATGCTGATTTGCCTAGTATGTCCTCATGCTTACCAGAGGGATTGAGACAATAGGTTTTATTTTTAAGATGTTTTTCTCTGGCGCGTTTAGTTACACAGGCAATTGTATGTTTTAGATCAGTGCAAATGATAGAACCACGATAATGCAGCATATTGGGAATAACAAAACGAGCTGTTTTCCCAAGACCGGCAGGAGCCAAAATCATCCCGTGAGATTCGGAGTTTTCAAAAACAGCTCTACCAGAACTATCCATGCCGAGTAACAAGCCATCGGTTTGTTTATAAAGTGCAGCCTTTTTAATATCCTCAAATGTTGCCCATCTTGAACTGCCTTTATTGGTAGATGGCGCCATAGCCCTACGATGCTGATGAAGGTTTTTGAGCAAAGGAATTATCAATGCTATAGTTTTGCTATATGCCACAATAGAAACAAGGCTAAGAATGACAGGTACGAGTACCATATCACTTTCCAGCATTGGCCACGTTTTTATTACGCCCCAGCTAAGGAGACCGGCAATACTGGCACTCCCTAACCATGAGATTTGTTGATCCGGCTGTTTCATCGCTGCCTCCATATTGTTCATTAACAGTATGGAAGCAAACACACGCAGTGCTGGGAAACAGAAAACGTGTGACAAGCAAACGCTTCAGAATACGCCCTCAATGAGATAAGGTTTGCAGACAGAACGAGCATAACTAAGAGCTTGTTTTGTTACACCTACTTTGCTTAACGTATGCGCACTTAGCTGAATATTGCCATTATTGTTACGAATATACAGGTTACGATTTATATCACCCACCTCAATCAAATTGATATAGCAATAATATTCAGGTGCTTGATTAATCCCTATCAACTTGTTGTAAACAGTACCAATCGTCACTTCAAAATTTGTACCTTGAATTTTCTGATTATTGAATAAGGTCACTTTATCGACGGCATCCTCAAGAGCACGTAATCCATTGAGCTGCTTATTTGCTTTAGACATTTCTTGTTTAAGCGCAGCAAGCCTCTTTGCTAAAGCCTCACGCTGCACCCTAAGGTCATCTAATTTCTTTTGGTAATTGACGCACTCTGTCCTCTCGATACCTACGACACATTGTAGCTGAATCATTTCTGGAGAATCATTATCGACATATTTAAATAGATAGAGCGATGCAAGTCCTAGCCCGCAAAGCGCTATTGATACAGCTACACTAGCTAGTAATGTATTCCCCAGCATTGCCATACTGACACGTGATAATGTATTGAAAAATTTTGTCATACCAAATCTCCTATATAGGTTTAGTGGTTGTATTAATTTTAGGAAGGGATAAATCCGCAATATATAATTCTTCACGGCGGCTTTGCAGCATGCTTCGAGCGGTTAAAAGAAAAGCAAGCATCCATATTGAAAATGTATCAGTAGCCACAGCAAGCATAACGCTTGGCATATTGCGCCTCATATACTTGAAGGTAGCTTCATCCATGGAAAGCAGTTCTTCTGGCATAGTGGCACTAGAGGCACTGTTATCGGATAACAATAATTTATCAACTATGCCTGCAACCACTCCCAGTGATTTTTTAAGGTTCTGTACAGCCTGCGTTTGTTTCCTCCCGAAGGCTCCATCTTGCGCGCCAATGGTAGTAATCAATCCTTCCATGATCTTCAACTGTGCTGACACTTGTTCCGTAATGTGCTCTGAATTGAATGCTTCAACCAGTTTGCGCAAATGATTGTCCTGCTGTTTGAATTGCGCTTGACGATCAAAGATGGAAATGGACGTATTGCGAGGAATGTTATCTATCAAATTCAGAATTTCTTCTGCTTCGTCGCGTCTTATATGTGTACGCTCAACAATCTCTGTCAGCGTATCAATAATAGTGGTGACACTGCTGCATGCACTTGCATAGGCAGAATATACCGCACCTGTTCCACGTGATCCACTAAGTAAGCCGTTATTTTTTTCACCCGTTGCTAATGTGCATAGCGAAGATTGCGACGGCAATAGGCTTGCTTTGGCATTTTGTGACTTTGCCGCTTCTTTGAAAGAAATTTCAACATAATTTTTCCAAGCTGTTGTCTTATCGCGCATATCATAAATCATTGAACGTTGCGCAGATGTGGCAAGAATTGCATTGTAGGTGGATACGCAAAACACTAAAGGTGCAATCGCTAGAGTTAATGCAATAATATGCTTGAGCTGTTTCTTTTCTGCATGCATAGCAAGGCAAAAAAGTAACATCGTTCCTGCACCAATCATTATTGCTGCTACTGCCGCAGTCATGCATGCTGTCACCATGCCCTCAGTATTGGCAGCATGCGCTTCTATCGTTGCATCAAAAAGACCCTTTGCCGTTAACCATGCTGAGAGACATATAATACACACAGCAACCAGCTTAACGATCATTTCCCATCGTGCTAGTGACTCTTCTAGTTTTAATAATTCTTTATGTTCTGTTGAATTATTCAATATTGCGTGTGCCATGTTGCCCTCTTTTTTTGTGCAAAAACTTATCCTGTATGCACAATATCAGAGCATCGAACATTAACTGGGAAACTTGAAATACTTGATCAACCCTAGACATAATTGACAAAATCAAAGAAGAACACGGAAAGTAGATAAGTTTTGAAACAGTAAGCGTGATATGGACACGTGAAGATGGGAGCATCTACTTTAAGCTCTATGACACTTAAATTATCAACAGCCCCATTTACTTATTTTTTCTCTGTAACGTGCTTTCTGAGAAGTGGCTCAAGATATTTTATCTCAAAATGCTTTGTATCAAATAATTCGATTAATGCTGTGTGAAGTTTTTCGCAATTTCCTTCAATTTTATAGCCATTAATCCGCAAAAATATATCAGCAGCAACAAAAGCCACGCGCTTATTCCCATCAACAAATGGATGGTTCACTGCCAAACTTTCCAGTAATGCAGCGGCTTCTTGCACAATATCATTGTAGTAACCGCTTTGAGGACGGTAACAAGCGGCTTCAATCGCTCCGGCATCACGAATACCGTGCGAACCGCCAAAACGTTCTATCATTTTGTTATGAATGGCAACGATTTCAATAACGGTAAGATAATCAGTCATTATTCAGCCAGCTTTTGGTAAAGTTTATCAAAATCACTAATGCTGTCATTTAGAGCATTCAGCACGTGATTTCTTGGCTTTATGCTACGTTTTTTCTCAATTAGATCACGCAGGGCTTCATCCAGAACAGACTGAAACTGACGACCTTCTTCTGAGGCAATCTGACGCAATGTTGCCAAAATTTTTGGATCAGCTTGTGATGCAAATTTTTCTTTATCAGTTCTCATAAAATAACCTCATATATCTTATAAAATTCATTGTATCATGATATATCAAGAAACATCAAGATAATGGAGATATTTTGTTGGTGGTTAAGGCGTAAGGCGGCTTAAGACTGACTGCAAGTTGTGTGTGTAGTGAAAAACTACTCACAACTTGTTAAGGGAGATGGCTCCGCTCTCCCGTTAAAATCCCTCTTGGAAGCCCTAAACATCACACAAACTCTATAAGAGTTCTTTCGTTCTGTAAGGGCTTAATATGGCGCTTTGGGGCATTGAACCCACCAAGCACCATTGAAGACGTATCGCCGTTTCACCACTCGCAAACATCTGGCTGTTGCATCACCATTCAAGAGCCTTCCCGTGCTCTTAAAAAACATGGGTCAACCGTATGCCGATTGAATGCGCACCAAAGATTTCGTCCCTTGGATAACGACCAACCTTACGCAGTTTGGATGCCGTAAACATTTCGTTGTTTAATCACGACCAGTATTCCGATTACTGGATTTCGGTCAAAAAGCGCCCTTGAATGTGTAAACTCTGCTCTTTTTCTTAAAATGCCCGTTCGGTAATATACTGCATTATTTTGCTAAAATAGTCTTAAATATTCCTTATCGGTAATATTTTATTGTATAAGACAATATCCTATGATATTGTTACCGTACGGTAATGAAAGGTTAGTAAATGCATCACACACCTGAACATATTGGAAAGATTATTAAGAGTACCCGCAAACAACTCGGTGTCACGCAAAAAGACCTTGCTCTGACATCAGGTACAGGTTTGCGTTTTATTATTGATCTGGAGAAAGGCAAGCCAACCTGTCAGATCGGCAAAGCGCTTACCGTGATGCATACGCTGGGCATTAAGCTTGAATTTACACTTCCAAGCGGAGATAAATAATATGACACGCACTCTAGATGTTTACCTACATCAGCAAAAAGTTGGAAAACTGATTCAAGATAATCACGGTCAAATGCTGTTCAACTATGCAGATATTTGGCTGAACAGTGACAATGCTATGGCTCTCTCCCATTCTTTGCCTTTGCGTAAAGAGCAGTTCACACGCAATGAATGCCGTGGTTTTTTTGGCGGAATTCTGCCGGAAGAAAGCAAGCGAAAGATGATTGCACAAAATCTTGGTATCAGCGCCCGTAATGATTTTGCCATGCTGGAGCAAATTGGCGGTGAATGTGCAGGAGCAATCACATTTTTGCCTGAAGATGAAACCCCGCCGCAACAACAATATGATTATCGGCATTTAAGCGATACGGAACTAGCAGATGTTTTAGAAATTCTACCACGCAAACCGTTGATGGCAGGGGAAGAGGGCATTCGTCTTTCGTTGGCAGGAGCGCAGGATAAAATCGCTGTGCATGTTAAAGATGGTGTTATTTCCATTCCGCTTGGCGGTGCGCCTAGCACACATATTTTAAAACCGGCTATCGAGCGTTTTTCCGGCACGGTATATAATGAAGCTTTCTGTATGCAGCTTGCTGCTGCCGTAGATTTACCCG
>JAGLRU010000250.1 GCA_023136145.1 Alphaproteobacteria bacterium | reverse complement strand
TTGCCTCTCTCCGCCATCGCCGGGCCTGCGGTTCTGGCTCTTTACTACGCGCTTATTCCTCTCGTTATCTGGCGTTACAGAACGCATGAGGCCGCTTATGCGTTGATGCTCGTAGCCGGATGGTCAATGATAGAATGGGTTCGTGGACACGCCCTGACGGGGTTCCCATGGAACCTATCAGGCTATACATGGCATTATTTCCCATCCATTATGCAGACTAACGCATTAATCGGCATTTACGGCCTGTCCTTGTTAACACTGCTGTGGGCTGTTATGCCAGTGCTAGCACTGACACCACAAAAGAAACTCGTTCCCATCTTGCTTGTATCGTTCCTGCTTGTTGCAGCGGCGGGAACTACGCGACTAGTCCTGCATCCCGCCATGCACTTCGATAATGTCGCCGTCCGCATCGTTCAGCCAAATATCCCACAATCCACCAAATGGGATCAGGACGAGGAATGGCGCAACTTCAAACACCACCTTGATCTCACAGCATCTGCTACAACACTGAAACAACCTATCACTTTCGTAGTCTGGCCAGAAACAGCCGTCGTAGCCGATCTAAAGCAATTCCCGGAAATTGCTAAGGCCATTGCCAAGTCACTGCCCGAAGAAAGCATCGCCCTTCTCGGCTCCCTGCGTACAACTGTAGAATCCGGCACGGGAAAATTTTACAACAGCGTGACGGTACTCGATAAAAAAGCGAAAATTATCGATACCTACGACAAGCACCATCTGGTGCCGTTCGGAGAATATATCCCGTTCCGCAATTTTTTGAATATGACCCCAGTTGCTTCAGGCATTGCACGAATAGGCGATTTCACACGAGGCACCGGCGTTTCCAGCCTTCATATAGGCTCCCTACCAAAGCCAAGTCCGCTTGTCTGCTATGAGGCCATTTTTCCGGGCACTGTTGCCAGCCGCAAAGACCGTCCAGACTGGCTGCTCAATGTCACCAATGATGCTTGGTATGGTAAAACCGCAGGCCCACATCAACACTTTGAAATCACCCGCGTTCGCGCAATTGAAGAAGGACTGCCTTTGGTGCGCTCTGCCAATACTGGAATCTCCGCCGTCATCGACCCACTTGGGCGTATCATCGGGATAAAGCCACTTGGGGAAACCGGCGTTGTGGATACCCAACTGCCAAGACCCCTGCCCCCAACACCCTATTCTAGGACTGACGATCTTCTGTTTTTCCTTATGCTCGCCATGCTAGCGATTTTCGGAGAAAAGCTGCATCGTTCAGGGGAAAGTTGATTTCAAACCTAAACGCTTGTCATCATCTGTAGGCTTTGATCGATCTGCGTATTCTGACTCCCGCCATCAGTCCGTTCAATAAACTCCGCTATATCCTCCAGATCAAGAAAATGATCAGCCTGACGACGTAATTCATCGGCCACCATAGGCGGCTGTGTGCGGACGGTTGAAATCACAGTCACATGCACTCCTTTGCGTTGAACAGATTCAATCAGACGACGGAAATCCCCATCCCCAGAGAACAGCACAATATGATCCACACGATCAGCCAGCTCCATCATGTCAATGGCTAGCTCAATGTCCATATTACCCTTTATTTTTCGACGACCCGCCTGATCGGTAAATTCCTTAGCTGGTTTGGTGACCATAGTGTAACCGTTATAATCCAGCCAATCGACAAGCGGACGGATCGGGGAATATTCTTGTTCCTCCAGCAAAGCCGTATAGTAGAACGCACGCACCAGTCGGCTACGCGAAGAAATCCAATTCAACAGACGCTTATAATCCATATCAAAATCGAGGCTTTTGGCGGCGGCATATAGATTCGCACCATCAATAAACACAGCCAGTTTTTCTTCAGGATAAAAGAAATCGAGACTTTTGGAATCATTGTTATTGTTCTTCAAGGAGATCTCCACTTTCTACATATACAGGTATGTATTGCCTGATATTGTTGTTTTTTGTTTCTAGGCGTTTTTATTCTAAATTTCTGTATAACTCAGGAATTCTCAAGAGGTGTAATTGTATAAATGTTCCAGAATTAATCTGTCAATACATATTTTCACATTCCTCAAATTTCTGTCCAATATTTTATCCATTTTACAGGGTGTTTTGTGCATATTTTATTATGAAGAAGTTTGATAAATCTGCATTATTATCTGCAATAAATAAAGCAAATTCAACCGGATAGACTGTTCTTTAAAAGAAGCATTGCAAGTGATATGGCCGGTTGATAAATTCTTCCTGTCGAAAACAGCATAAAAACGGATATTTTAAAAATATGATCGTTCAGAAAAATAAATCGGAAATCGAAACCGAGCTAAAAATAAAACTTTCCCCGAAGGATATGGAAAAAGTGCTCCAGAAGCTTATCAAAGAAAAAGGCGAATCTGAAGTTTTTCACAAATTCACGCCCCGCATGTATTACGATACGCCTAATTTTTTATTGCATAAAAACGGGATTTCCCTGCGCGTACAGTACAACCTCGGCAAAAACGGACATCTCGGCGAGCATGAACAAACCCTCAAGCTAGAATCAACTTCCGATGCTCCTCCAGTCAGTGGAGTCCTGCGGCGTAAGGAGTACCATAGCAAGTTGAAAAATCACCAGCCCGATCTTCAAAGCATTACGGACCGGGAAGCTATAAAAGTTCTGGCTCCATTGAAATGCAAAAAACCGGTGCATATTTTTACGGCAGCAATCGAGCGACGTTTTTTTGATCTTAAGCTCCAGTGCGGTAAAAATCATGGAATCGTCGAAATGACATTTGATTCCGGTTATCTTGTTCTTTCGGATAACAGCGCGTATCAGAATTTTTCCGAAATTGAGGTAGAACTAAAAAATGGCAGAACAAACTTCATCGAAATCGTCAGGGATAAAATTATACGAATCGCCTCATCCGCCAAAGTTCAGACACTGTCTAAGGCGAAGCAAGGCATTCATCTTCAATGGAGGCATAATGGTCAAAATGAGCTCCTAAATCATCGTCAATCAATGTCAGAGGCAGCCGATACCACTGAATCCCTTTTCAACAAAGCCGCCGTCATCTGATCGACAGTTCCTTCCTGCGTAATAACACTAAGCCTACCACGATCCATCACGAAGAGAATTGCAGCAGCAACATCGTTCTGTCCGTCCAGACAAGCTATCTCCGATTCAAGGACATCCATTCTTCCAGCTTTTCTGATCTCGCCCGTCTTTTCTGCAAAAGCTCCCTTGCATTTGGATGCTGCTTGCGTGACGTACTCCTTCGCCATCTCGCTAAAGTTCATTCTAGAAACCCAAGGCAATTCCTGCGCGGAGCCGAAAATATCGTCGGTCTTCCACCGATAAATACCTGCGGAAAAACTGTGATCAATCTTTATCGCCTCATCAGGTGCAACATTGGCTTTCACCAGCAGTGTTTTCAAATTGCTTACAATCTTAATCTTTTCCGGGACATCGACAGAATGCATCTGTTCCGCCAATCGTTCGTTCTCCTCGGCTTTTATACGAAGCATTTCCACGCTGATTTCATTCTGTATAATTTTTTCACGCGCCAGCCTATCGTTCTCAATCTTCATACGAAGAGTTTCCGCTTTGATTTCATCCTGTATGGCATTTTCACGCGCCAGCTTCTCATTTTCTACATCCAGACGGAGTGTCTCTGCCCTAAGGTCTTCCTGCCCGGCTCGAATTTCTTGCACCAATTGACTGTTTTCAGCCTTAAGCTGATCCATCTCAGCTTTCAGACTTTCCTGCCTGATAGCATCCGACTTGTCCCTGACTCTAGCCGTCGTATTTTCCTTCTCCAGAAGTTTTCCCTGAATTTTCTGGTTCTCAATAACCAACTTCCTGTTTTCGATCCTAAGCTTCTCAATATCCTCCTTAAGGCTCTCATTCACAGCCAGAGCTGGCAGACTAGGGATAGATTTAATAGAAGCTTCCTTTATCCTTGAAACAATTTTGTGAACGCGGGGCACAGGAGAAGTCGCTGTTTTAACGGCCAACTTATCGGCCTTCGAACCACTATCTTTCACATTTCCAAGAGGAACGATAACCTGCGCGAATTTAGAGCCTGACTGTAGACTATCCGTGCAGTCATTCAGCACTTTCAAAGCCTTCGCAGAAGCATCAAGGCTAAATATATGTTTATTGCTTCCAATGCTAAAGGAAAAACTTTTCTTTCTTCCGAGAGCACTATAAAAAGCTTTATCAACGCCCATCTGCATTATCATGACCTGACGGGTAGCTGCAAGCGCGGTCACATTACGCGTCACGGCTCCGGCGCGGATCGTCACACCATATTGACGACCGACTTCAAGCGAATCCTTCCGAAAATCCAGACCGATTGAATTGGCTCCTCCTCCATCACGGGCAAAAACCAGCATCTGCCCATTCTTATAAAAATTTTTCATTGAACAATAGCTAATACCATCTTCACTTTTCGCGGATATGCGCCCAACCGTCCACCCTGCCACCGGTGCGTTGATTTCGGCAGCGGACACCATCTGCGCGAAACCGCACAAAACAGCCACTACCACGCAAGAACTGGAAAAGTACCGCCTAAATACAATCATCTTTTTTTACCTTATTGCACAACAACAGTCGCCATGTTTTCCAAAGATTTATAAGAGCCTTCTTTCACAGGAGATGAAACACTAAAACTCAGCGACGGCTCCTCCTTCAAAGATAC
>JAGLRU010000025.1 GCA_023136145.1 Alphaproteobacteria bacterium | reverse complement strand
AAAACTGCCGAAGCCATCGGAAAAATCAAGATTTATTGGCCTCGTCCGAATGTGTCAACAAATGACCGATGGGCACTTCGTTATACGGCAGTTATTTTTCTGGTGACCGGACTTGTGATTGCGGGAGAAGATGCAACGCTCCGAATGCAACAAGCATTAACCCCCGATATAGAAAGCCTTCTAAACAAAAAAACGGCAACACTGGATCTCTGGATCACGCCGCCTGAATATACGCGTGCGGCTACAATTTTTCTGTCCACCGCTGGACAAGGCATCGTATCCCGCGACGGTGCCGTTCAGGTTCCTGAAGGCAGCCTCTTGAAATTCCGCCTGTCTGGATACAACCATTCACCGAAGCTCAAGTATGCCGGAAAGCCCTGCACCCTGACAGAAGCTACACCCGAAAATTTTACATTTGAAATGCCACTGCATCAAAGCGGTAATTTAAATCTCACCTCATGGTTGCGCCGTACGGAACGGTGGCCGATCATCGTAGCATCAGATACAATACCTGACATCACTATTATAGGAACCGAAACAACCCAGCGTTCCGCCGTCAAAATAATTTACAATGCAAATGACGATCATGGCATCGTGAAACTAACCGGCATCATCGAAACGCTGGAGGACAGCAAAAAACCATATAACAGAAACTCCCGCTTTAACATTCCTCTCACCCAATCATCCGGTAAAGCAAGCCATCTGGAAGGCTTAACCGCGCATCCATTGGCGGGGTTGCCAGTTACATTGACGATGGAAGCGGAAGACGGCATCGGCCAGAAAAACTCCAGCACCCCATATACATTTACCTTACCTGAACGAGTATTCACCAACCCCATCGCCAAGCGCGTTATTGAGGAGCGCAAGAGTTTGCTATGGACAAAAAATATCCTCAGTCGTCGCGCAATCGCTGCGAATCTCTCCAAGATCGCCGCCGAAATCGCGTTCTACAAAGGCGACATCGTTGTCTTCCTGTCCATCTCCACCTCCGCAAGACGACTAATCCATTACAGTGAAGACAAAACCACCGAAAACGTGCAGAGTCTCCTATGGGACATCGCACTCAGGCTGGAAGACGGCGGACTATCGTTCGCACAACTCGAACTACGCGATGCACTGCAAAAAATGTCACAAGCACTTAACGACGAAAATATTCCAAAACAGCAGTTGCAGGATATTCTGGACGATGTGCAGGAAAAAATGCACCAGTACGTTCAGGCACTATCCAATGTACTGCAACAACGGCTCAAACAAGGAAAAAAACTGCCAGTATTATCCCCTACCCTCGCGCAGAAGTTCATAAAGAATATAGACCTGAATAAAATGCTAAAACAAATGCAGGCTATGGCACAGGCAAATTCACGCGAAGAGATGCAAAAAATGGTG
>JAGLRU010000249.1 GCA_023136145.1 Alphaproteobacteria bacterium | reverse complement strand
TCTATACAAAAGCCGCAGCCCAAAGCAATGGAGACCTTACAATCGATAACAATAATCAGGATAGCTTGGGTGATACTACCTTTGGCAGAACCCCGATAAACGAAACAATTACCTTTGATACGATTACTATCAAAAACTATGGCAATCTGGAAACAGGGTCTTCAACAAATATAACCTATACTACCCTTGACTGGTCAACTAAAGGAACGATAACCGATAATGGAGGGACATTCGACCTATTAAGTGGAGGAGGAGCTCTTCTTGTTCCGGCTACCTCAAGGCTTTACGCTTACACATCGAGAATTCATAGCAGTTGTACCCTTAACGGATGGGTGGAAACAAGACAAGCCATTACCACAGCAGGTGATTTTAATATTGGGACGGTAGGAACCTTAACACATGAATACAATTCGACTACTCAGCAATACGTAATTGATATCACAGCCGCTAACTTCAATTTATCTTCAGGCGGCACCATCAACGTAAACGCCAGAGGCTACCAGCATTCGGCAGGTCCGGGGCAAGGAATTAATGGTCAGCGTGCCGGGGGTGCTGGATATGGCGGAGACGGTGGAGACGGAAATGTCGGCGCCGGCGGTTCAGCGTATGGGTCTATTACAGAACCGACTGATCTTGGAAGCGGAGGAGGAGATTATTATCCAGGCGGCGCGGGCGGAGGCGCTGTTAAGCTGACTATTGCAGGAACTACCACTATAGCTGGAACCATATCCTCGAATGGGGGAAGCGGCGGAGGCGATGCCGGCGGCGGTTCCGGAGGGAGTGTTTATATCACTACAGGTACTCTTGACGGAGCGGGAACGATTACCGCGAATGGGGGGAATGGTGAGGATACTTACGCCGGCGGCGGTGGAGGCGGAAGAATAGCTGTTTATTACACTACTGATAATTCCTCGGTCACGTATTGGGCATATGGAGGAACCCCCAGCGGAAGATACGGAGGAGCGGGAACCATCTATAAAAAACCCTCCTCCCAGACTTACGGCAATCTAATAGTGGATAACAACAGTCGCAGCGGTGATAGAACCCCTCTTCTCACAAGCGATTGGACATTTAATAATGTAACTATCCAAAACAGCGGCAAACTCGACGCGAATGGCCATAATATCACAATCCACGGCAACTTCACCAATTCAGGCGGAACCTTCACCCATTCAAGTCAGACAGTAACCTTTGCTGATAACACCCAAGTCTCCCATATCTATGGTAGCATAACATTTTATAACCTTACCTGTACCACCGCGGGAAAAGAATTACAATTCGAGGCCGGTTCAACAAAAACCATAGCAGACACCCTTACATTAACAGGCCAATCCGAAAATCTTATAACACTTAGTTCAACCGCCGCCTCCGCGTGGAATTTAGTAATGAACGGAACATACGATATGGATTACATAACCGTAAGCTATTCAGACGCCTCCGGCGGAAAAACAATGTACGCCGCGAACTCAATAGACGGACTTAACAACACAAACTGGGTATTTACAGGCGCTACAATAACCTGGGATGGTTCAGCGTCAACAGACTGGAATACCGCGGCAAACTGGGATTTAAACAGACAACCTATTGAACTCGATGATGTGGTGATACCTCTCTCAGGAGTAACCAATGAACCAACGCTAAGCGACGTATATACCATAGGCTCTCTTATCTTAGCCAGCGGAAGAACCCTTACCTGTAACAGTAATCTAACGGTAGTAAATAATGTAGACGTAGACGCGACACTTGATTTAAACACAACCACATTTACGGTAGGAGGCTCAATAGACTTCACAAACGGAACTATACAGGAAGATACCTCAACAATACTGCTTAATCCATCAAGCGGAACAAAGACCCTTACAACAGATACGGAAACCCTAAACAACCTTACAATAAACGACGAAGGAGGAGGCGCGACATTAGAGTTACAAGATACCCTTACGCTATCGGGTAATCTCACCCTAACAAACGGCACATTAGATACAAACGACGAGGCTCTATCAATAAACGGCAATACCACAATAGCGGGAGGAACATTAAAAACAGGAACAGGTATAATTACCTTTGGAGACGCCTCAGGAGACACTGTAACAATATCAAGCGGCGCCTTAGAAATAGAATCAGACAATACAACAACCGACATAGTAAAGAACGCCGGAACATGGACTAATTCGGGAGGAACAATAACCTATAATGCCGCGACAGGAGTAACAACAAACCTCCTCTCATCACTATCCTCATACTACAACCTTACACTTA
Organism: Alphaproteobacteria bacterium; assembly: GCA_023136145.1. Lineage (GTDB taxonomy): Bacteria > Pseudomonadota > Alphaproteobacteria > Micavibrionales > UBA2020 > PALSA-926. Next base: position 1,689 of record JAGLRU010000249.1, on the reverse strand, counting down.
ATTCATTAGGAAGCACCTACACCTCAGATGGAGCAATAACCGCGGCTAATGATCTAACCCTGACAAACGGCACATTAGACACCTCAACAAACAACCTCACCCTAACCGGTAACCTCCTAATAAACGGAGGAACTCTTAACGCGAGTAACGCGTCCTGTGACCTTGATATAGGCGGTAACGTTACAGTATCATCAGGAACCTTATCCGCTCCGGTTGCCCTTGATGATACATCCTTTACAGCGGCAGGTAACTGGGAGATATCAGGAACAGGCATATTCACACATAACTCGGGAAGAGTACTCCTTGACGCCCCCTCCTCAGGAAAAACCATCACAACCTCATCCTCCGGAACAGATGACTTCTATGACGTAACGCTTAATAATTCTTCCGGCAGTTGGACTCTTCAGGATGAGTTAACAATAAACAATGATCTTTATCTTACAGAGGGCGTATTAGATGCGAATGACCAGACATTATCAATAAACGGCAATACCACAATAGATGGAGGAACATTAAAAACAGGAACAGGCGTAGTAACCTTTGGAGATACAGCCGATGACACTGTCACAATATCAAGCGGCGCCTTAGAAATAGAATCAGACAACACAACAACAGACATAGTTAAAAACGCTGGAACATGGACTAATTCGGGAGGAACAATAACCTATAATGCCGCGACAGTCGTAACAACAAACCTCCTCTCATCACTCTCTTCATACTACAACCTTACACTTAATTCATCAGGAAGTACCTACGCCTCAGATGGAGCTATAACCGTAGGTAACGATCTAACCTTGACAAACGGAACATTAAATACATCAACAAACAACCTCACCCTAACCGGTAACCTCCTGATAAACGGAGGAACCCTTAACGCGAGTAACGCCTCCTGCGACCTTGATATAGGCGGAAATGTAACAGTATCATCAGGAACCTTATCTGCTCCCGCCGCGTTAGATGATACATCCTTTACAGCGGGAGGCAGCTGGGAGATATCGGGAACAGGCATATTTACACATAATTCAGGAAGAATACTCCTTGACGCCTCTTCAACAGGAAAAACCATCACAACTTCATCCTCCGGAACAGATGACTTCTATGATGTAAAGTTCAATAATTCTTCCGGCAGCTGGACACTTCAGGATGAGTTAACGGTAAACAATGATCTCTATCTTACTCTGGGTACGTTAGACATGAACGACAATAACCTCACAGTTACAGGTGACTATACCCAATCAGGAGGAACCCTTACATGCGGAAGCGGTACACTAAGGGTAGATAGCAATTTTACCAAGTCAGGCGGAACCTTCAATGAAAACACAGGAACAGTAACATTCGAAGGAGCAACTAACGGAACCTTTAATGTAGCTACAACAGAGACCTTCAACAACGTAACAATCAACAAAACAACAGATGTATCCGATGCCCTCACCATAACATCAGGGGATACAATAGTAGTTACAGGCACTCTTAATCTTACAGACGGAGAGGTTGATACAGGAACGATAGAAGCCCAAGGTGATGTAACAGTAGGCGCTTCTTTTAACCACGGAAACGCGAACACGACCTTCTCAGGAACAAACGCCCAGACAATAACATTAACGAGTGATAACTTCCCCACAGGAACCCTTACAGTAAATAAATCATCAGGGACAGCCACCACATCAGGAACATTAACCTTAGCAAGCG
>JAGLRU010000248.1 GCA_023136145.1 Alphaproteobacteria bacterium | reverse complement strand
ATGGAAGCGGCATCCTGCAAAGCACAGCGTACCACTTTCACTGGGTCAATGATTCCGGCTTTAACCATGTCGGTGTATTCACCGTCCTGAGCGTCATATCCAAAGTTTAGGTTTTTTTGCTCCATCAGCTTTCCGACAATGATTGATCCCTCAACGCCTGCGTTATAAGCGATTTGACGGATTGGGGCTTCAATGGCACGGCTAATGATTTCAACACCTACTTTCTCGTCACGATTGGTAGTCTTGATTTTGCTCAAAGCGCGTTTCGCATAGAGAAGTGCGACACCGCCTCCGGGGATAATACCTTCCTCGACGGCAGCACGGGTAGCATGGACAGCGTCTTCAACACGATCTTTGCGTTCTTTCACTTCCATTTCTGTCGCGCCTCCAACACGGATCACGGCAACTCCGCCAGAAAGCTTGGCAAGACGTTCTTGCAGTTTTTCTTTATCGTAATCGGAGGTCGTTTCCTCGATCTGAGCTTTGATTTGAGCAATGCGGGACTCGATTTCTTTTTTCACTTTGCTACCGCCACTGCCGACGATGGTTGTATCGTCCTTAGTGATGCGGACTCTCTTGGCTTTACCGAGTTGTGCAAGAGTCACGTTCTCCAGCTTGATTCCCAGTTCTTCGGAGATAACTTCACCGGAGGTTAGAATCGCCATATCTTCCATCATTGCTTTACGACGGTCACCAAAGCCCGGTGCTTTCACTGCGGCAACTTTTAGCCCGCCACGCAACTTGTTAACAACCAAAGTTGCAAGAGCTTCACCTTCAACATCTTCCGCTACGATCAGCAGAGGCTTGCTGCTTTGAACAATTGCCTCAAGGATCGGAAGCATAACTTGCAGGTTGGAAAGCTTCTTGTCGAAGAACAAGATGTATGGGCTGTCCATTTCGCAGATCATCTTGTCGGCGTTGGTAATAAAGTACGGCGATAGATAGCCACGATCAAACTGCATTCCTTCAACGACTTCAAGTTCGGTTCCAAGCGTTTTGGCTTCTTCAACGGTAATGACCCCGCTGTTGCCGACTTTTGACATCGCTTTAGCAAGTATCTTTCCAATCTCTGCTTCACCATTAGCGGCAAGTGTTCCGACTTGTGCAATCTCATCGTTTTTGGAGACTTTTTTTGAGTTCGTATGGATGTCCGCGACGATGGAGGAGACAGCCTTATCAATACCACGCTTTAGATCCATCGGGTTCATACCAGCAGCAACGGCTTTCACTCCTTCGCGGAAAATTGCCTGCGCCAATACGGTAGCAGTCGTAGTTCCATCACCTGCGGTGTCGTTAGTCTTGGAAGCTACTTCACGCACCATCTGTGCGCCCATGTTTTCAAAATTATCATCCAGATCAATTTCTTTGGCAACAGTTACACCATCTTTGGTGCTACGAGGTGCTCCATAATCTTTGTTGATAACAACATTGCGACCTTTTGGTCCAAGCGTTACCTTTACGGTGTTCGCCAAAATATCAACGCCATTCAACATTTTTTGGCGTGCCTCTGCACTGAATTTTACTTCTTTAGCTGACATTATAGTTTTTCCTTTCAATTACGGTTAAGCAGCCTTTGATTTTTTCTTCTTGGATTCAAGAATACCCATGATGTCGGATTCCTTGACAACCAGAAGTTCCTCACCATTGATGGTAACTTCAGAACCAGACCACTTAGAAAACAATACGAGATCGCCTTCTTTCACTGCGAGAGCAACCAGCTTTCCGCTTTCGTCGCGAATGCCTGTACCTACAGAAACGACTTCGGCCTCTGCCGGTTTTTCTTTGACAGTGTCGGGGATAATGATACCGCCAGCAGTTTTGGATTCGCTTTCAAGACGGCGCAACAAAACGCGATCATGTAATGGACGGAATTTCATGTTTTATTCCTCCTCGGAATTTTTAAGATTGTTTCCTATCCGCAGAGGAGAATCTCACCATGAGCACTCTCATGCGACAAGTGCTAAAATATGTACCCCTTTAGTCACACATTTTCAAGCAGATTCAATGTTTTCCGGCAGAATAAGCACTCCGACACAAAGAGTGCCAACTGGTTGATTTAAAAGTTTTTTAATAAAATTAAAGTAACATAAAATTAAATGGAATGAGAGAAATATCATTTCACAAAAGAATATAAGACCAGATTTGAAACGGGGAAACAAAGATATGGCAAACTTAATTTTACAACTGAAAGATTACCGCCTTACAACGGCAGAGATTTTATATCATTTACCGGATCATCCGGCTCTTTTGCAGACGTTTTTATGGCAAGAATACGATCTTGCGCCGCATTTTCCAGAGCTACATCATTTTCTTGACTTCTGGGAACG
>JAGLRU010000247.1 GCA_023136145.1 Alphaproteobacteria bacterium | reverse complement strand
TGGTTACTGCGATAAAAAACGCCAAGGACGCTGCCGGATTTTATCGTCCACTTCTCGTACATGCGGAAACTGTGCAAACGGTGGATGTTAGCTGGATGGAGGCTAAGATGGCTTCTGCGGAGGAACTTTGTGAACGTATCCGGCTGATGAGCTATGATCAGGTTAAAACTGCCCCTAATCTGGAAAGCGCACTTCGTTCGCTTGTCTTTCAATTCCCGAACCCACAACGCATACTGGTCACTGGGTCATTATATCTGATAGGATACGCTCTGAGGGAGCAATCTTAGGAATTTCGCGTGAAATCTCCGCAGAAAATTATTGTTTATGGATCGGCAGTGGCGATGCAGTGTGAGGATTTTGCGCCTGCTGCGGTGCTGCTGCGTGGAGTCTCCGGAAGGGGTAAGTCCGACCTTTCTTTCCGGTTGATTGAAGCGGGGGGTATGCTTATTTGCGACGATCAGGTGGTGCTGGAGATCCGTCATGAGAAAATAATCACGGCTGACTCTGTGGAGCCGATCCGGGGGCTGATGGAAGTCAGAGGGGTGGGGCTTCTGAAATTTCCGGTTGCATCGCCAACGCAGCTTCGTCTTGTGGTCGATCTTGTCTTGCGGGAAGAAGTCCCTCGATTGCCAGAATGGGAAACGGAGGACATCCTCGGAATCCCCATAATCCGCTTGAAGCTGTGCGCTTTTGAAGAATCCGCTCCGCTTAAAATCGCAAAGGCGATAGAACTGGTACATAAACCTAGTCTTCTGATATGATGAGAAAAAACGAGAGGAATGGATAAAAATGATTGGTCTTGTTCTGGTGACACATGGAAATCTTGCGAAGGAATTCGTTTCCGTTATGGAGCATATCGTTGGTCCGCAAAAGCAGATTGCGGTTGTGTGCATGATGCCTGATGATGATATGGATCTGAAGCGGAAGGAAATCATCAAAAGGGTCAAGAGTGTGGATAGCGGAAAGGGCGTGCTGATCTTGACTGATATGTTTGGAGGCACGCCTTCCAATTTGGCAATTTCATTTACACAGGACAAAAAAATAGAGGTGCTGGCGGGAGTCAATCTTCCTATGCTGATTAAGCTGGCATCTGTAAGGGATACGGAAGATTTGCAACAAGCGGCGACGAGTGGGCAGGAGGCGGCGCGAAAATATATTAATGTCGCTTCGGCTTTGCTGAACACACCCTGACTGGATGTAAACGATGTCAGCCTTTGAAAAAAGTGTTTTGATCACAAATAAGCGTGGGCTTCATGCTCGGGCGGCGGCTAAGTTCGTCAAGCTGGTGGAATTTCTGGAGGTTGATGTGGTCGTGGCAAAGGATGACATGCTTGTCTGCGGTTCTTCTATAATGGGACTTCTAATGCTATCGGCAAGTGTGAACACGCATATCCGCATTGCTGTGAGAGGGAAGCGTTCTGCGCATGCCCTTCGGGAGCTGGTTAGTCTTGTTGAGCACAAGTTTAATGAGGAGTGAATATGTCTGATAGTGCCAAAGAGATCGTTCTAACAGGTATTGGTGTTTCACAGGGTATCGTCATTGGTTCCGCGTATTTGGTGCAGATCGAACTTCCCGGGGCTCCTGAATACGTCCTTCCTCCAGATCAGACTGAGGCCGAGGTAACTCGTTTCGAGCAGGCCGTTTTTCAGGCAAAAGAGGAAATTTCAGGACTGAAGAATAAGTCGGACGGATTGCCTAAGATGTCGTCGTCGGAAGACATTAGCTTCCTGCTGGATGCGCATCTGGCTATGCTGTCTGATTCACGTCTGATCCGGGGAGTGCGACACAAGATCGTGCAAGAGGGCATTAATGCTGAGTGGGCGGTCGGGCAAGAAGTTGCTCTGATTGCAGAGCAGTTCCGGCAGATCAAGGATCAGTATATCGCTGCACGGTGCGATGATGTCTTTGCTGTTGGTTACAGGCTGATACGTATCCTGATGAATGTGCCGTATATGTCTCTTGGTGATGTGCCACAAGGCGGGATAGTTCTTGCGCGTGAAATTTCTCCGGCTGAAATATCTTTGCTGGGTCCACGAAGTTTGTCTGGCATTGCCACTGTTCATGGCGGCGTGGCGGGACACACTGCCGTTATGGCGCGAAGCATGGGAATTCCGGCGGTACTTGGTCTTAGTCCGACGGCACTGGAAAGCCAGTATAACGGAGCGACGGCTATCGTTGATGGAGTGGGCGGTAGGCTGGTGCTGAATCCGACCCTAACTACACTGCGTATCTATGAACAGAAGCTACAGATGCTTCGGCGAGACAGGAGGGAGTTGCAAAAGTTGGCGCAACTGCCAGCTCTGACTGCGGACGGCGTTGAGATCGTGCTGCGGGCTAATCTGGAGATGCCTAGGGAGTTGATGGATATAAAGGCATCTGGAGCTAAGGGTGTTGGGCTTTTTCGCACCGAATTTATGTTTATGAACCGGGACGAGTTGCCTTCTGAGGAGGAGCAGTTCGAGGCCATTGTTGAGGTCGTTCGTGCAATGAAAGGGGAGCCGGTTACGATTCGCACCCTTGATATTGGCGGGGACAAGCCAGCCAGAGCCCTCAGTGCCTATCTGTCTAAGGAGGCCAATCCGGCGTTGGGTATGCGTGCGATCCGCTTATCTCTGAAGGAAACGCAGTTGTTGTGCACACAGTTCAGAGCGATTTTGCGCGCCGGATATTTTGGACCGATCAGGATTTTATTGCCGATGGTAACGATAGCTTCGGAAGTAAGGAATGCGCGTAGCATTCTCATGGAATGCCATGCGAATTTGCTGAAGGAGAAAGTGCCTTTGTCTTCAGAACTTCCACCGCTTGGAACAATGATCGAGATTCCGGCGGCTGCACTGTCAGCAGATTCTTTGGCGGCGGTGTCGGATTTCTTCTCGCTTGGTACTAACGATCTGATTCAGTATACGGTGGCGATAGACCGTGGAAACGATCAAGTGGCGGAGTTGTTCAATCCCCTCAATCCTGCTGTGCTGCGCTTGATGGAGTTCAGCATTCAAGCTGGTTTGCGGGCGGGTATTCCGGTTAGCATTTGCGGAGAAATGGCGGCAGATCCAAAATTCACCGCGCTTCTTATCGGGCTTGGTATTCGTGAGATGTCGCTTGGTTTCGATAGTCTGCCACGCATTAAGCAGTGCATCCGTTCTCTCACCATCGGGAAGAGCAATGAACATGCTAGGCATGTGATGGATCAGTACGATCCTGATCGGATTATTCAGATCGTCAGGAATTTCAGATGAATTTGTTATTCAGGAGGTGTTTTCTGTGGCACTGAAACCTGCTAATTTGCAATGGTCTGATGATGGTGCTCTTCGGAGTCTTGATTTCGGGGATATATATTTTCAGCCGGGGCAGGGGTCTGAGGAGTCGTATTTTGTTTTCCCTGAGCAGAACCGCCTGCCGGAACGATTTCCATCATTGTCTGATGAAAATTTTAGCATCGCTGAACTGGGCTTCGGTACTGGTCTTAATTTTTTGCTGAC
>JAGLRU010000246.1 GCA_023136145.1 Alphaproteobacteria bacterium | reverse complement strand
GCGAGAAAATGCAGATCAAAACCGAGTATCAAAGCTATGCCGCGCGCGGCATTGATAAAATCCCGACCAAGAAGGAAGGGAAAGAAGTTACAGCTATGAAGCGCAAAGGCAAGAAGACCCGCCGCGCAGAGCTTAACCGCAGGATTAAGGCACGGAACGAGCGTAACTTTAAGATGCTTGTAGGTCTTCAGGTAAAGGCACAAAAACGGCAAATTAAAAAGCTGTCCAAAAAGCAAAAGGGCAGGGGCTTTTTTGCTTCATTATTTAGCTTGTTTACAGGCGGAAATAAGAGCCGCAGGGCAAAGCGCACAAAGTTAAAAACATCTATAGGGCGTAATACAGAGGCAATCAGAAATCCAAGAATAGAACAACAGCGACAGATTAGCAGGACAGGCAACGATAACCGCAGAAAGAAACAAGACCGGACACACGACAAAGACCCTCTGCAACCTTCCTGCGTAGAGAAGAAAAAAGAGTATTTATCATTGCTGCATGAGCGCGTTATGGAACAAAAAGCTAATTCTGAAAAAGAGCATAGAGCTTTTATAGACCGTCATAATGAAATCATGAGTAAGCCAGTAAAACGGGGCGATTTTGGACGTGAAAGATCTGAAGGCAATTCTAACGGCAAAGAATATGAGTAATCTTTTAGCGTAATACGCGATAGTATTTTCCATCTTTACAACTATTTGTGGTATGGTTTTTCTTTGGCTGCCGATTTTTTCTTTTTATCAGTAATTTTTTCAAACGGGGTTTTGGAAAATTCAAAAAAGAGAGAGGAGCGGTTATGTCTGAAAATCCATCACAAAACCAATCAAAAGACATGCACAGCCAAATGCATGATAGTTTAGCTTTTATTATTGGTCTTATTGTTTCGTTTTTTATCAGCCCCTTTATAATCTCAATTATAAAGGGGTTTTTTGTTTCCTTTTCTGTAGCTGTTACAGGCGGTATTCTTGATAATTTTACGGCGGGACTTATTTGTAGTGCGGGGACTTATTTAGGCATTTTTTTTGCCACTACATATTTTGTTCATATCAAGCTTACAGTGATGGGTACAAGGATGATAACAAAGCAGTTTGAATCCGAAGCAGCGCATAAAAATCCGAAGGATAAAAGCGAAAGTGTCGCGTTTATCAAGGGCGTAATTTTTATTCTTTCGATGCTTCTGGCTATTGTTTTGTTGTCCGGCTGTAATGAGGAACAAAATCAACATCAAAGCAAAATGCAGGCCGAGGCCAATGCCGCCGCCTTGTGCATTGTTCAGGAAAATAACAGACATGAGCAGAAAATAGCAGAAGAGCGGGGACGTTTTGCAAAAGAGGAAGCCGATGCACAGCGCAATCAAGAAATGGCCTTGGAAACGATGGCTATTAATGCCGCGCGTAAAGCACAGCAAGCTTTTTATGATCTTATCAACGGAACAATTTCACCTCTGATTATGTGGATTACAGGGATTGTCTCATTTTGTGGCTTGGTAGGTTTCGGGATTTTCCGTTTTTGCGTTATGCGTGAGAGAATTGCGGAGTGCCATAAAAAAGAAGCCGTAGCGGTGGCTTTTGTGATGACCATGACCCCAGAAGAGCGACAAAAAGCCTTTAAATCATTTTTTGCGCCGAATGTTCTTGATTTAAAAGCTATACAATAGGAGGGAAAAATCATGCAAAATTTTGATTACGATTTTTACCATGAAAACCGTTTCGGCTCTGCTGATTGGGCTGATTACGAGACCTTAAAAAAGAGCGGGTTTTTTCGTCTTTCAGGGCTTCAACTTGGATATATTGACCAAGACCCGCTTTATGTTGATAACAGCGGCGCAGTTTGCACAATAGCAGGAGCGCAAAGCGGGAAGGGGCGGGATGTTCTTCTTTATAACATTTGCCGTTATCGCGGCTCTATGCTGGTACATGACCCGAAGGGGGAGCAATATGCCGTTTCCCTCATGCATCAACATAAGATTGGAATTAAAGCTTATGGTATAAATCCTTTTGGTCTGCATGGCTTGCCGCAACATCGTATAAATCCGCTCGATATTCTCACCCCAGACAGCCCGACTTTGTACAATGATTGTCAAATTATCGTTGAGAACTTTATAAGCATTTCAAAAACAGAGCCTCATTTTGATTTAAGGGCGCGTGAGTGGCTTAAATATATTATGCTTACGATTATTCAACAAAAGCAGACAATCACCCTGTTAGACCTTCATGACGCGGTAAATATGATTGAAGGTGACCCAGAAGCCTTTTTTGAAACGATCATTAAGCCCATGCAGAAAATAGACGCTACAGGGCAGGCCAATGCCGTAGAAATTCAGACAA
>JAGLRU010000245.1 GCA_023136145.1 Alphaproteobacteria bacterium | reverse complement strand
AACCCACCTGCATCTCGAAAATATAAATGACAGTGACAAGCACAAAATATTCCTTCACATCCACAATTCCGGGAGGAAGTTTCCCTTTATTCCGCAAAAGCCACCCGGCCATTGCAATAAGAAGAGCGAGAGTTCCGTATTCCGTCAACATGTCGGATACAGGATAGAGAGCCAGCAATCCCAGATTCACAAGCCAAAAAACAGTTTTGCTGCGAAGCGCGTACTCCATCAGAGGATTGATGGTCAGTTTTATAGCAATAATTGTTCCGAGAGCACTAATGGGAAGAAGGTTCATACCAATCTGCCAGTTTGCTGCAACAAGAATGAGCATACCTGTCCATAACCACACTCCAACACCTCTTCCAGAATTATATCCAATCGGAAGAAACCAGATAAGCGCGAACATCCGAAAAACACGCAGCCAAAGATTGTCCGCACCAAAATAGAGACCAACGTGGTCTACCAGCATAGCTATTATGGCAATTGCAAAGAGTTCATAAGCTGTGAGTTTATACATCATGTGAAACTACAATATCACTCTGCTATTTGCACCTCTAAAAATTATCGTGAATACACTTTTACGCAATTATTCAATATTCACCTTTGGTTCAAAGTCCGTAGAAATGGTCCAACAAAGTTGAATCACCTCTTAGCCTTTAAATACAATTGGTTAGATGATGAATAATAAGGTCATCTTCGCTGGCATTATTTCTTGAGCCGGAGATAAAAAGCTCCAGCACCGCCGTCTTTTGGCGCAGCTTGAGTCAAAGCAATGACGTGTTTTTCAAGTTCATGGTCTTCAAGCCAGAGAGGAAGCATCCGCCTCAGAACACCACCAGATTGCAGACTACCCTTGCCTGTGATAATCAGAACCGTCCTTTTTCTCTCCGCTACGGCTGACTTGATAAACCGAAAAAGCCTGTCAAACGCTTCTTCCTGCGTCATGCCGTGTAAATCTAGCTTTCCTTCCAGCGGAAGCTGTCCACGCCGGAGTTTAGTTTCCGTTGGACGGTCGAATCCCACAGGCAACGGTTTTCCAGCAGCAGAACGTAACGATGGCAGTTTCTTAAGAACTTTCTGCGAAGATACCTTTTTAGAGATTTTTTTCACTGGTGAAATGATTGTTTTTGACACCTTATTTTTATGCAAAGAATAAGGCGCGATGCTACGGATGACACTACGCCATAAAGCCTTCGATTCTTCCTCTTCGCTTCCCAGAATCCGTCTTTTTTTCACTTTGAATTTCTTCTTCGTTAACAAATTACTAAGAACTGTAGTGAGATAATAAATTACTTAGAATTGTGATGCAATATTATGGTGATGGCGATAGAATGATTAGTGACATGAAAAAAACAGTTCGTTTCGCAATCTTCGTTCTTGCATTGAGTGCATGTTGCTTGTCGCCACGAGAAACGTTGGCACAGGGTAGTTATCTATACGAAACTCAAAGTTCGAAACCAGAACTATCGCCTCCAGATTACGTTGCTCTTTTGTTTTATAAAATGACTGCGCAAATTCCCGACTTTGATTCTTGGGCACGTCAGACACCAGAATACAAGAATGCCTCCGTTTTCGCCAAGATGATGATTTTAGAGAAAAAAATACGAGAAATGAAAGATGGTTACAACCGTTTGTCCACGGTGGAATCTTTGATTGTTGAGATGCCTGTAAGACTGTCTGAATACAGCGTTTCTAACCACGGATTTTTTATAGAAAATTTCAGGACGGATACATTTTTTCCCATCACCTATGATGACCAGTCCTACGCGATTGTCCCTGAGGGAATCGTAGACAAGCAATGGCTGAAAGTGTCAACGAGCGAAATCGCCAGAAACATCGAAGCGGCGGCAAGAAACGATAAGGAACGAATACTAATGATGACCCTTTTCCTTTCCCCGGAATATGCCGACAAAATAACACCTGTCTCATTGGACGGAAGGGACTATTGGCTGATCTTGACGAACGTGAAGAAAATGATCCTCACCCCGTTGAAAACTGATACTTTGCTCTGGCAGTCAAAAAGTGTAGACTTTAAGGGCGAAAGGAGCCGACGACTCCTGAATTTATACCGATAAGGTGTTTTTTCATGTCCTCGAAAATCGGAGATTCCATCAAACCCCTTTTTTTCAAGAACGACATCATTGACCCTCATGATGAGAAAGGGAAAGAGGAAAAAGAAGGAGGTAAAAACAACCACGATGAGAAATCTGAGTTGGCAAAAAGCGACGATGTTCTCTTTTCAATAGAGGCTATCAGCGTTCTACTGGAACAAGAAGACGCTGAAGGATTAAAAAAAATTCTCCCGAAGATCAATCTTTTACGACAGCACGGAATTACCAGTATTCCTATACAGCAAGAACAGTCTATTTTGTCTGCGATTACAGAAGCAGCTTCTTTTTTAAAAGAAAAGTAAAGCCCCCTCTCAGAAAACAATTAAGAAAAAACGGCTGGCATAAGATGCTAAAGTAATTTAGCGTAAAGATTACGAGGCAATATTGTCAGGAGTTTACATGGAAAACAAACCTCCTCTTTTGCATATTCGTCCGAATTTCAGTTCTTTTGTAGCCATATTAGAATCCTTAGTCGTCTCACTAGTCGGGATAATGATGTTAACATTCGTTGGAGGAATAATCCTTCTGGCACTGTTTTCATTTATAGGACTTGGGCGGTTTATATCAGGCAGCACAATTTTTGCGACCCTATTCATTTTTGGATTGGTGGTACTTCCTCCGCTGTATTACGAAATTAAGCGCAAAGCTTGCAAAAATACATTCTACAATTTTTACGACAATTATGTGGAGTTTCAGCGTTTCCAGTACATGATTAACCGACGCACCGGACGCATCGGTTACCGTGACATCATAAATGTCGTAGAGAATGCCAACTTTATACAGCAACGAGAAAAACTCACCAGCGTTTACCTGTTCGCGCCAGACATAGCTCTCGCAATGAACGGAGAATTTCCCGGCCTTAAAATGACGGATATTCCGCAATCAAGAGCTCAAATCAAACGAATCTTCAGTCTGATCGAACAAGGCAACAATCCACAGACTGCGCCATCCGCTACTGCTCCATCACCATTGCCAGAAAAAGAACCTACTGTTCAGAGTGGCGTACAGACTGGTTGAGCACTCTCACCTCCAAGAGCATCGCTTGCTCGTCGCACTATCCAATAATAAAAACAGCCATTCGCGCAGGGAGCCGCACCAGTTATTGCTGCCGCAGAACAAGCTGAATATTTCCCGTTTAGGCGGCTGATTGATTCCTCCCACAAATCATCGGAGTCCACCCGCGTTATCCTAAGATAGACTCCCTCAGTGCCATCCGTGAAATATTTTGCGGTATAAGTGGTCGTATCGCCAAGCAATTTGAAATTGTTTCCGACGTTTCTGTTGAAAATGACGCGCTGGCCGTCGGGAGCACCGGGACATCCTATATTAGCTATTGGAGTGCCAGTGGTGCCAGAAACTCCATCGCTCGTCAATCCAGACAAAGCGCAGGTAGCATCAGCACAGTAAAGAGGAAAAGGCGCATTCGGATTGTCCGTCGCATCAATTACGCCACTGCCGTCAACATCTATGGAAGCCGGATACATCTGAAAACACTCGGAAATAGCAGTATGGACAGATTTAATGTCTTGCTGCAAAAAAAGTGTCAACTTGTCAAGTTGTACAGAGGATGCGTTCTTTTTAGGCCCCTGTGATAGAGATGTAATCAACAGCCCCACCAGAAAAATAGTCATCAGTGCGTAAATGATAACGCTGCCTTTTTGACGTTTCTTATCCATATTTAATACCCAGCACACCCCTTCTCTTTTATCATACCTCCCTTTCAAGCAGATGCAAAGAATAGCCCCCTTCAATGGTCTGTATGATTGGCGGAGCGTTTGTGGAAAGCTCGATTTTCTGGCGCAAACGATAAATATGCGTTTCCAGCGTATGGGTATCAACGTCTTCCTGATATTGCCAGACATTTTTAAGCAGTTCATCACGACTGACAGGCTTTCCAAGATACCGGATGAGATAAACCAGAATATCTGCTTCACGATCGGTCAAAGCGATTTCTTCCCCCTCTGCCGGTGTTAATGATTTTTCCTGCGGTTTAAAAACATAAGAGCCAAAAAGAATATCGTCGATATACAACACCGGTTGCGCCAGCATTTGACTCATCTGACGCAGCACCTCGCCCAGACGCACCGTTTTTGTCGCAGAAAGGAAAAGCACAGGACATCCCGGATACCCTGCCTTATTTTCTTCATCTCCAGTTACGACCAGATCAGGAACAAGGCTGGTTGGAACAGAATCTCCTTTTTTCAAAGAAACAACATCCAGCTCACTGAAAGAAATCAGTTGCTCCGTTAAAGCCTGCTCCATGGCAGGCGAAAGATGTATCAGAAAAATATTTTTCATTCAGTCTCCAGAGTTACCACATTCAGAAACGGTTTGTTAAGACAGTTTCCGTTAGAATATAGACAAAGGGTGGAGGGAGATATGCCAAATCAATTGTCAGGAGCAGTTTCTGAAACGGTCGTGGAATACGAAGTATTGTTTACCGAACGAGCGGGGATCACAATTCTAGTGCCGAAAGTGGCAGCCTTAAACTGTGGACTGGAAATACCCGTCAGTTTCAAAATTAGTCCGGAAAACCCTCGAGACATAATCATCAGTGCCGGAGACAAGGAAGCAAGTCTGAAAGGACTGCAAAAAAATCATCTCGATACCGCGATAACATACGGATTCATCATGTTCCATGAAATAAAAGATAATGAAGTCGTACGGTGTATTCACTGCAATTACCAGAAAAATTAGCAAACCTGCGGAGAATTGTTAAACTCCACGCTCGCTGCTATCGTTGTCTCGTTTTTCTACAGCTTTATAGTCATACCAATTAGTTTTCAAAAGGCAACTAAATAAGTTAAGCTGTTCTCTTTGAAAGGGAGCAGTATGACAGTCTATCGCAAATCATTTCCTGGCGGGACAGCAGAGCAGGTTCTTGTAATTTTGCACACAACGAAAAACAAGGAGGTATTAAAGCGGGCACAGGCGATTTATTGTCGCGCGGCGCATAACATGGCTTTGGCGCAAATTGCAGACATTACAGGCTATACCGTTTCGACGATCCGTAAGCTTCACTGTCTGTTTTTGCGCGAGGGGATGAAGATTTTCGCTCTGAGTGGGCGGGGCGGACGGCATAACAGCCTGATGACACCTGCGGAAGAAACAGTCTTTTTAAAGCCGTTTATCGAGTCTGGTGACAAAGGCGGCATTCTGAAGGTTAGCGCCATCCATCGCGCCCTTTGCAAAAAGGCCGGACGAGAAGTTTGTCTATCAACCACATATAATCTTTTGCATCGTCACGGCTGGCGAAAAATTATGCCACGACATCCCAAAGCGGATAAAAATGCGCAGACTGCTTTTAAAAAAATGGCTTGAATTAGTCGCGCAGGCATATAAAAAAGCTGAGGCGGCAGGGCTGGTGTTCGTCCGATCGTGGGCAAGCAAATCGTGCGGGAATACACTTACCTTTTGAAAACTAAATGGTATTAGCAACTCAAGGACTGGGTTCGGGGTGTTATCTGGCGGAACCAACATTTCAAAGACATGACCATACGTCAAATAGCACAAGATGCGGGCTGTTCCAATTCTCGCGTTGCTTCCTTGATCGCTAAAAGCTTTACGACAGCATAAGCCGCCCATTCCAAAACCGAACCACACTCAAAAACAACCCAACTGAGACAATCAGGCACTTGGGGCTGTGTTCGCCCGTTCTCTGCGGTGCGGTTTGAAAGGTAGATCATCAAAAGCCCGCCAAATGCGGGCTTAAATGCCATTTTTCTCATTAATATCAAGCACTTAAGACTAGATGGCGGACAGAGAGGGATTCGAACCCTCGATAGGCTTGCGCCTATACTAGTTTTCGAGACTAGCGCCTTCAACCACTCGGCCACCTGTCCATCTCTTTAGTTCCTTAAGCACTTAATCTCTGTATCATCAAGAATGTAGATTGCCAAGCTGATAAGCATCAAAAACTTTGCTCCTTCGTTGAAATCTTCGTCCTTCCTCCTTGCAAAGCATTATTAAGAGCAACTAAATACTAACTAAGCATGGCTTAACATATTGCAGAAGTGCTGTTCGTCCGGCAATAAGTTTAACTGTTACAGAAAAAATATTTCCAGCACTGTCCTCCATCTCAAAAGGAGTATTTATAATGAAAGGCACGGGTTGTTGCTGACATCCATTAACTGCAATATTATCGGCATAGATATACGTTCTGTCCGAGGTATCAAGAATAGGATTTAGTCTTCCTTTGAGGCCAGGAATATAACCAGTACCTTGTATAACAACAGAACCTATATTTTCAATATCCGAAAGTTGAACCTCCAAATTTTTCGTTGGATCAAGCTGTTCATAAACGGTTGCGGGATAATCTGTATGAGCAACCATGACACTATACATACGTCGCGTTTTAACCGAAAGAACCGCCAACCCTTCTCTATTGGTAATGGCATCCAATGTCGTATTAT
>JAGLRU010000244.1 GCA_023136145.1 Alphaproteobacteria bacterium | reverse complement strand
ACCCCGCCTTTCGGCTGGGGGGCGATTCCATTTGATCAATGGAAGCTCTAAATATCTTATTCATGGGCATTGTCCCAAGTCACTTTAGCTTCAAGATACTCCACTTTTCAGCCAACTGCAAAAACCGCACAAGCCTTATGAAAATCAATCAAGAGAAAATGGATCTTTAATCAAAATAGTATCGTTACGATCAGGGCTTGTTGATATGACAACAGATGGTACGCCTATTAACTCTTTAATTCTAGTTATATATTTTTGCGCATTTTTTGGCAGACCATCAAATGTTCTAACACCTTTCATCGGTGTTTCCCAACCGGGCAGAGTTTCATAAATCGGCTTAACTTCTTTCTGTAAATCACAAGAAGCGGGAAGATAGTCATATTTTTTGCCCCGACATTCGTAGCCAATACAGATTTTGATTTCCTTTAACGTATCCATTACATCCAGCTTGGTGAGAGCGATATTATGAATGCCGCAGATTTTAACAGCTTGTCGCATCTGCACTGCGTCAAACCATCCACAGCGACGTTTCCTTCCTGTCGTAGTACCGAATTCATGACCTTGCTGAGTGAGAATTTCACCAATATCATCCGTTAGTTCGGTTGGAAAGGGGCCGGAGCCAACGCGGGTGGTATAGGCTTTTGCAATACCAAGAACTGTTCCGATTCGATCCACGCCAACGCCAGAACCGATAGCTGCCTGTGCCGCCACTGTGTTTGAGGAGGTAACATAAGGGTAGGTGCCATGATCGATGTCAAGCATCACGCCTTGCGCACCTTCGTACAGGATTTTTTTACCGGCGGTTCCTGCCTCGTCAAGCGTTTTCCAGCAGGAGCCAACGAATGGCAAAAGATCGTGAGAGAGTTTTTCCAGTTCCGCCGCGAATTCTTCGACATCCACAAGCGGTTCACCCAATCCCTTATGATATGTGTTGTGATACGTTGTCAGATATTTAAGTTTTGCGCGAAAGGTTTCAGGATGGGCGAGGTCGCAAATACGCAGGCCTCTGCGACCCAACTTGTCCTCATAAGCAGGGCCGATGCCACGCCCAGTTGTTCCGATTTTTTGACTGCCGCGCATAACTTCCATAGCGCGATCCATTGCTCCGTGTAAGGGCAAGATCATCGGCGCGTTTTCGGAGACAAGTAAAGTTTCTGGGGTAATCTTTATGCCTTGATCTCGTAGTACGGAAATTTCTGTCATCAATGCCCATGGATCGATAACAACGCCGTTGCCAATGATCGAGAGCTTGCCCGGACGTACAACACCAGAAGGAAGCAAATGCAGTTTATATATTTTGCCATCAATCACAAGCGTATGCCCTGCATTGTGTCCGCCCTGAAACCGAACTACGATGTCTGCATGGCTGGACAGCCAGTCAACGATCTTGCCTTTACCTTCATCTCCCCATTGCGCGCCGATAACTGTTATGTTTCCCATGGTATATTTACTCCTTTTTTTTAATTTTATAGCAACCTATTGGTGAACAGTTGGCGAATCCGGGTGCCTAGTTCTTTTTCTCCTAGCATACGCGATAGATCACGTTCAATCAGTGATAAATCCACCCGGCGCATTTCATCGTCCAGACAACTAGTAAAATAATCAAGCCAAACTTCAAAATCAGCTTTTTTATCTTCAGGGATGAATTTCCAGGCAGCTTCGATAAGGCGCAGATGGTCGTAGATACGCTGTACTGGCGGCAATATGTACGGAGCGGGCATATATTCAAAGTCGATAAAATAAATATTCCCCTGTGCATCGCCCAGCATATTTTGCAGCCAGACATCCATATGCGTAATTCCCGCTTCATGTAAACGGCGGGTGGCGCGCGCGGCGCGGCACAGGATGTTCCATGCCTCGCCGGGAGATTCCAGCAACGTATCCTGCATCCGTCCGTAAGGCAGATGCTCGCATAAAAGCGCGTCATGCGTACGCCAGAGCGGTTTGGGAGTCAGGTTGTGCGCCGCGCCTTTTGTATACATCGCCCATTCGTAATCGATTCTTTTTTCGGCATCCATCACCATAAAAAGCCTGTGAGGCGGCTGCTCTTTGCTTTTTTTATAGGGGTTGACTAAGCGAAGAACCCCCAAAGTTCTGTCACCATGCGACACTTTATAAATATTATCGTATTCGCGCCCACCGATGCGAGTCATGCGTGGATTTTCGGAAAGTCCGAAATGCTCCCGCAGTTCCGACGATACGGCGGTAACACGTTTGTGGATGAGGATGTCGCCCCATGCCTTCCCCCACCATTGCTTTATATGGCGCAGCATTCGCGATCCTTCGCGAATGAGGATATCGCCACATGCTTGCCTACAAAATATCTTCACGCAGCTTCCTTCTTGTGTGCGCAAAGTTTCAGGAATTGCTCGTAGAGTTCGTTTTTATGTTCTTTGGAAAAAATG
The DNA here is from genome assembly GCA_023136145.1 of Alphaproteobacteria bacterium. GTDB lineage: Bacteria > Pseudomonadota > Alphaproteobacteria > Micavibrionales > UBA2020 > PALSA-926. The sequence continues at coordinate 13,198 of JAGLRU010000244.1, read as the reverse complement.
ACGCGCATATAATCCAGAGCTTCTGCCGTATTGTCGCTGCTATGGATGAAGTTCGCGCGTTCGTTGACGGGCTGCTGTGCATTGAGCTTGTCTCTGAGGATGTTTTTATAAATAATTCTTACGTTGTCTACGTTTGGTGCGCTTTTTTTCTTTTTACCACGTACATGGCGGGGCGATGGGTCGGCCATAATCAGAGCGAACGCCGGTATTCCGCCTGCCGCAGGACAGGAGCCGGGACTCCAGTTTCCGCCGCGCAACTGGCGTCCGACAAGGGTTCTTTGATTTTCGGGAATTTTGTATTGTTCTAGAAGATGAAAGCCGTTTTTGACTAGTTCTTGCCGAATGACATCTATGACCTGCCATTTTTCCGCAGCTTCCCGCAGGATAAAAACGCAAAGCCCTGGCGGGAAAAAGTTCTTTTTATTGTCGAAAAAATATTTCTTAACCCAGAAATTACGGTGGCTGTACCGGCTGAGCATATCTTTGGGGGGCTGCCATTCTCTTTCGGCAAGAAAATGATCCAGCGTTTCCATGGTCTTAATATGCTTCAACGGTATCTTCAGTTTCTGCGCACGCTTTTCCAGTATCCCCTTGAAATCATGCTTGGGACGCGGGTCGGTGCGCAAGCCGGTTGTTGTTGGCAGGCCACTTGCCAACCCTTTGTGATACAAGGCGTGATAAGCCAAGCTGAAAAAAGCATCTTCAGCGGATGGAATAAGGCAGCCGGAAGACTCTTTTTCGGCACGCGACAGAATGCCTTCGGCAAGATGTGGTGGATAATAAGCCATGTTGTCGCCACCGGACGCAGCTCCACCGGAAATGCTATACAGGTCTATCGGTATAGTGCCAAGATGCTCTCCTTCCAGCATTTTACGGATGGCAAGGCTGTCATTATCCGTGGTGAGGATATCGCTGTCCTCTCCTTTCGGCCAGTTCTCAAGCTGTTCCCACCAGCGCAACAGAACATAAGTATATTTCGCTTTATTCAGGCTTTGGATCAGCCCTGACATGCGCCATGCCTCTGGAGCATACACGCGCTCCTCCTGACTTCTTTGCTTGATGACTTTTAACGCGAGCCAACGGGTGTTACCGGTATGGTATACGCCGGAAGGTTTTAGCTTATGACGCATAACGCAGCGTATCCACCCGGCCAGAGACTTCAAGCGTAGAATGTTCATATCCATCGGCAGTAAAATGAATTTCGCATGCACATAATACTTATAGTGGTAAAAAGCACGTGTCGCTGTGCCAGCCAGCATGATGATTTCCGCATTGTTGCAGCGTATTTGCTTAAGTGTGTCGTATGAGCGTATATGTGTGCCTGTCAGCGTATTGCTGAGGATAATATGATCGGGACGGGCATGTTTTTGCAGCCAGTCCATGACAGCTACGGATGTCAGGCCTATGGCGACAAAGCGAGGGAGATCCGACAGGAGTTCGGACAGAGGCCGGCTTTTGACGCTCCATGGCGATAGAACAGATATTTTTTTCAGTAATTCTTTCATGATGTCTCCTTTTTGGATGGTATCAATCATATCATGCGTGATCTTCTCGTGCGCCGTCCACTCCCGCCAGATAGAGAATGCCCATCTTTTCATGGGGCGAAAAACGCTCATAAGAGCTTTTCAAGCGCAATGGCTACGGCCTCCAGCGGAATATCGTCCATTCTGCTCCCTCCGAAATCCTCAGGCGCAAGTGCTGTCGCGAATTGCGTGGAAGGTATGAATTTTTTCCGCACGGAACTTGACCGGAAGAGACTGACTATCGGCGATCCTCCCGCAGCTATCAGGTGTCCCCCGCCGCTGTCGTTTGCGATTGATGCTGTGAGTTTTTGCCCTAAGGCAATCGTCAGACAGGGATCTTTGACATCTGATAATGGCAGAATAGCTTCTGGTAAAATCGCACGTATGGTTGGAACCATATGTTCTTCCTGTGGTCCCAAAAATATGACAGGGACAAGCCCTTTTGTATCCAGTCGTTGCGCCAATGCTAAAAAATTTTCCAGTGGCCAGCATTTGAAGGGCTGGCTTGCGCCCGGCACGAAACCAATGTATCGCTTCCCTTTCGGAAGCAATTTTTCCGCTATTTCTTTCCACCGGAAAGGCAGTTCTATTTTTTCTGGCAGTAGCGTTTTTCCAGCAGCGAGGGAAGCCAGAAGCATCAGTTTGTCGAAAATCTTTCCGTCCGTTGATTTGGACGGGCGCGTCGATGAAAGTAGATAACGCGCCGATGCCGATAAAAAAGCACCATGCTGGATACGATAAAGCCATAGGCTGCGCTTAACCTTCGTTTGCGTGTCAATAATGATGTCGAAATACTTGTTTAGGGGCGGTTTTCCGAACATATACGCCCATTTCAGTTTCTGTGCCGGAAGAACTATGATTTCATCAATTATTGGGGATGCTAGCTCTTTAAGTGTGCATGTATACACGGTGTCGCCACCGCAGAGCCATGTCAGGCGGGCATCCGGAAATGCTTTTTTTAGTGTCGCTGCAAACGGAATCTTGATTATGCCGTCCCCGATTACTTCACCGTCTGTGTATACCAGTATATTTTTTAGCATCATACATCCTTTATGGCAACCATCCATATATTATCACTCGTTGGGAATTTATCTAAGACCGTGAATTTCTGTATAGCTAGCCCTGATTTGATGACCATCGCTTCCAGCGTTTTAGGTGTGAAATAATTGACATGATCCGGAAATCGAAATCCGCACCATCTATGACCGAATACCCAACGATTGAGGCTGGCATAATTTGGAACTTTTATAACCAGAATGCCACCCTTGGAAAGCGTCCGGTATGCCTCCTGTAAAACGGGCAGTGGTTCGGTCACATGCTCCAGAAAAGCGCGCATGATCATTCCCGAAAACATATTTTTGGATAACTCCTGTAACCCGCTGAGCGCATCGTTGTTCAGAAGGCAACCTCCGCGCTTCAGAAAACCTGGACGCCCAAGCTCGGAAAGTGCACTGGAAATTTCAATGCCATAGGGTACGTAAACATTCGGTAATTTTAGGATGGTTGCGCCATCTCCACATCCAACGTCTAGTATATTACCGGGTACGGCATATTTCATCACCATGGCGGTAGCATTGCGTCTTGGAAACAAATGCAGACGCTTGCGCGTTAGTTTACTGAATTTCGTTAGTATGCTGAATTCCTTCTCTCGCCGTACTTCTTCAGCTTTTGAGGTTTTCTCCCATGCCCTGTTTTCAAACATTTCCTCAAGTTTAGGAGCCTTTTCTAGATAGACCATATTGCAATAGGCGCATGTTTTCATCGGCCATTCTGGTGGCGCATAAGAAATGGATTTGGCCGCTGGATTGGTTCTTGCGCATAATGGACAAACGCGCTCTAATATTTTCATCTAAACCAACCGCTCTTTCTCCACCGCCGCCTTGATAAAGGATATAAAGAGGGGGTGGGGATCAAAAGGTTTGGATTTTAGTTCGGGATGGAATTGTACGCCGATAAACCAAGGATGGTCTTTCAACTCGATAATCTCTGGTAGTCTGCCGTCAAGAGACATACCGCAGAAAATTACGCCGGAATCCTCAAGCTGTTTTCTGTAGGCGGTGTTAACCTCGTAGCGGTGGCGGTGACGTTCGGAGATGACGTTCGCGTTGTAAATCTTGTGTACTTTTGTGCCTGCGACTAAATTCGTATGATAGGCACCGAGGCGCATGGTTCCGCCAAGATTGCCGCGTTCGTCTCGGCATTCTAACTCGTCGCCTTTTATCCATTCGGTCATTAGACCGACGATGGGATTGTCGTATTTTCCAAACTCGCTGGAACCAGCGTTTTTTAGTCCAGCTTTGTTTCGCGCGATCTCTATCACTGCCATTTGCATTCCGAGGCATATTCCGAAGAAGGGGATTTTCTTTTCGCGGGCGAACTGCACGGCTTTGATCTTTCCTTCCGTTCCGCGTTCGCCGAAGCCTCCTGGAACTAGAATACCGTCGATGTTTTCCAGCAAATGCAGACCATCTTCCTTTTCAAGCTCTTCGGCGTTGAGCCAGTGAAACTTGACCCTGACGTTATTGGCAAAACCGCCGTGAGTCAGTGCTTCGGATAACGATTTGTAACTGTCCGGCAATGCCGTGTATTTACCGACTACGCCGATAACAACTTCGCCTTCTGGTTTTTCGATACGCTCTGCGATTTCGTGCCACCGCTTAAGATCGGGAGGCGGGGATACCATGGAAAAATATTTTAATACCTGTTCGTCCAGTCCCTGATTGTGATAACTGATTGGTACTTGATAAATGCTTGGTACGTCAATTGCCGGTATGACGCATTCTTTTCTAATGTTGCAGAAAAGCGAGATCTTGCGACGCTCATCGTCAGGGATATTGTGTTCAGCTCGCACAAGCAGGATGCTTGGCTGAATTCCAACGGACAAAAGTTCTTTCACCGAGTGCTGTGTTGGCTTCGTTTTTAGCTCCCCTGCCGCCTTGAGCCAGGGCATCAGCGTTACATGGATATACAGTGCATTCTTATGTCCGACCTCGTTGCCGAACTGCCTAATAGCCTCAAGGAATGGCAAACTTTCGATGTCGCCAACCGTTCCGCCAACCTCGCACAATACGAAATCTGTGTCATCGTTATTGGACGCGATAAAGTCTTTAATCTCGTTTGTTATGTGTGGAATGACCTGAACCGTCGCGCCTAAATAGTCTCCCCGCCGTTCCTTCTGGATGACGTTCAGGTAAATGCGTCCTGTTGTGATGTTATCCGCCTTACGTGCCGCCACACCGGTGAAACGCTCGTAATGACCCAGATCAAGGTCTGTTTCCGCGCCATCATCGGTGACATAGACCTCACCGTGTTGATATGGACTCATTGTTCCGGGATCGACATTCAGGTAAGGGTCGAGCTTGCGGAGACGAACCTTGAATCCCCGTGCCTGCAACACAGCAGCAAGCGAGGCGGAGGCCAGCCCCTTTCCCAGAGAAGACACCACCCCGCCAGTGATAAAGATATAACGCGGCATGGAGATGCTCCTTTTTATTCCTTATTATTCAAAATCTGCCAGATCACGGCATTTGCCTCGATGCCGAACAAGTTATAAATGTACACCGTGTTCGTTATTCTGAAATCGGTGCAGTAGGCTTTACTTTTTTAGGTTCTTCAGTTTTCACCGCCGGCTCTACTGTTTTTTCATCAGTTGGTGCTGTAGAAATTATTTTTTCGGCAACAGGCGGCTGATTTGCTGCTATATCCAGAATGCTTTTGTCCGGGCCACGCTTCTCGGCGATAATCGCCAGAGCCAGACTGGTCAAAAAAAACAAACCAGCCAGAATAGTTGTTGCACGCGTTAACGCATCTCCTGTCCGGCGTTGTTGTGTCATCATATTTGACGTACCGCCAGAACTGCCCATAAAGCCACCTGCATCAGAAGGCTGCACCAAAACGATGGCGATAATAGACAGCGCGACAATCAGATGGATGACAAGAATAACTGCTTCCATGATTTTTCCTTCTCAATATCTTTTTGACTTCGTGAATTATGATAATATATACGAATGAGTCCAAGACATACTAAGTGGTACTTATCAAAAAAGCCATAGCAGATTTTTGCACAATTTTCCAATATCGTCATTCCGACGAAAGCCGGAATCTCGCTGCAATAATGAGAAGATTCCTGCGTACCAAAGATAATGGCGCAAAAGAAGGTTTTTAGAGGTGATATTTTAAGTGTATTTAAACAAGAAAGGCTTTAAAGAAAAGTCATTTGCTCAGTCATGTTGCCATCCTGCAATTGGAACCTCTTCAATTTCATGACCGCCTTTACCATCCTTAACAACAACTTCGAAATGCTTATCTTTATCTTTTTCTATAACTACATTAGAGGCGTTGTTAAATGTGTTTGTATCACCCATCATGTTTTTCCTTATAAAAAATAATCTGACTTACTTGGTCATAAATATAAAGTGTTATTATATTTCATGTCAACGCATATTTTTAAATTTATCCTTCTGCGTATTTTCACTATATTATCAAAAAGGGGAAACAAAATAACCATCAGGGGGGCGTTGTTTTATGTCTGATACGCACACGCAAAACGTTAAAAAATCACGGGATGTAATACTCGGTAGAATTGGCACTTTAAAGCCGAAAATCGCCATTATCCTCGGTTCTGGTCTTGGCGGACTGGCGGAGAGGGTCGAAAACGCCGTTACAATCCCTTATGTGGATCTGCCGGGATTTCCAGTCTTGACAATTGCAGGGCACGCTGGGATTTTGATCGCCGGAAAACTGAGCGGCGTTGATACCCTCGTTTTCAAGGGGCGTAAGCACTTCTACGAGACGCACGATACTGCCCCCTTAAAAACTATGATTCGCGTTATAAAAGCGATGGGAGTCGAAACGCTGTTCTTGTCAAATGCTGCCGGAAGCCTGCGTCCACATATTAAGGTCGGTGAGATGATGATGATTACCGATCATATCAATTGCATGGGATTCAACCCGTTGGTTGGCCCCAACGATGATGCTTTCGGCTCACGCTTTCCGCCGATGACAGAGGCATGGGATCACGAACTTCGCCAAAAACTGAAAGAAACGGCACAGAAAAAAGGCATCCCTCTGCATAAGGGTGTTTATATTGCATTTCGTGGCCCTTCATTTGAAACGCCCGCTGAAATTCGTATGGCACAGGGAATGGGCGGCGATGCAATTGGCATGTCAAGCGTGCCGGAATGTCTTATTGCAAGGCATTGTGATCTCAAGATTGTTGGTTGTTCCTGCATTACCAATATGGGCGCGGGTCTTAGTGACGAAAAAATCAGTCACGAACACACACTTGAAAACGCCGCACACGCCGCTGTCAATTTTGAAAAACTTGTAATGGAGGCATTGCCAATTCTGTCATGATTATTATAGATGCGCCATCGACAAACTTTGATCCTCGCAGGGAAAACAAGAAAATAAAATATCTTATTCTGCACTATACAGGTATGTCGACAGCTTTTGAGTCTCTGCAATTGTTACAAGGTGGAGACCCTGCCCATCAAGTGAGCGCACATTATCTGATTGATGAGGAGGGTGGAGTTGTACGTATTGTCGATGAAGCCATGCGCGCTTGGCACGCCGGGAAATCATGCTGGGAAAGGGGAGAGGATGTTAACTCCAGCTCTATCGGAATCGAGATTCAAAATCCGGGGCATGAACCTTTCCCGGATGTGCAGATAAAAACCGTGGTGGATATATGTCGCGATATTTTAGAGAGACATAAGATACTGCCATATCATGTGTTAGCTCACTCTGACATCGCGCCATTGCGCAAAAGCGATCCAGGCGAAAAATTTCCTTGGGCTTCTTTGGCACAGCAAGAAATCGGGCTTTGGCCGGACGTGACAGAAAGTGATGAGCTTGACGCTGAAGAAGTCTGGCAGAATTCAGAGGAAATAAAATCTCTCCTAACGCGATACGGATATGATTTATACTGTGATTTGAAAACGCTTGTAACCGCCTTTCAGCGACATTTCGAGCCTGAGATTTTTAATACACCAGAAAAAATCGGCATCGCAAATCTAAAGACAGTCAGCCGAATGCAGGCTTTGATACGTCAGAAACTGGCTCTCAGGCCAAAAATACTTTACCGTCGTGTCTAATAGAAATTGAAGGATCCTCCTCCAAAAAAACGAGAGAGACTTAAAAAATATGACTGAAAAAGAAATTCTTGGCGGTTTGTCAGTTGTAATAGGAATGGCTTGTTATGCTGTTTATATACATGGAATTTATCGGGGTAATACGAAACCGCATTTATTTACATGGCTTATCTGGGGTATTGTAATGTCTATCGCCTTTGTCGTACAGGTTGTTGAAAAAGCCGGTCCGGGTGCATGGCATATCGGTATATCCGCTCTAATTGTTTTTTTTATTGCAGGTGTGAGTTTTTTTCGCGGCGAAAAGAATATTACTAAAAGCGATTGGACGGCATTTATTATTGCATTACTAGCAATACCTGTCTGGCAAATAACTGGTAATCCACTATGGGCAGTTGTGATTGTTTCAATGATTGATGCTGCGGCTTTTTATCCTACTTTTAGAAAATCATGGACAAAGCCGTGGGAAGAATCTGCAAAGGCTTATTTTATTTGTATGATACAATATTCTGTTTCTATTTTAGCTTTGGAGAGAATAACTTTTACCACAGCCCTTTATCCAACTATCGTAACAATTATGGCAGGTCTTTTGGTTCTAATGCTGCTTTGGCGCCGGAAAGTTTTAGTCTGAAGAGTCTGGAGCTATTTTATTTGTTGCTGCATTTTAAATCGAAGATTGGTAGCGATAAAGTAAATTTGTAAAAACTCCGTAAAAAAGGCTTTAACCAGAAGATCGAGAGAGACTTAAAAAAAATATGACTGAAAAGGAAATTATTGGCGGATTATCAGTTTTGGTGGGGATGTTTTCTTTTGTTGTCTATATATGGGGGATTTACAAAGGAACCACTAAACCGCATTTATTTTCTTGGCTTATTTGGGGAATAGTTATGTCTATCGCTTTTGTCGTACAGATTGTTGAAAAAGCTGGTCCTGGCGCGTGGAATTTAGGTATATCCGCTATGATCGTTTTTTTTATTGTTGGAGCAAGTTTTTTTTACGGCGAGAAACATATCACCAAAAGCGATTGGATGGCCTTTATCACTGCCTTGTTGGCGATCCCAGTATGGAAGATGACTGGCAATCCACTGTGGGCGGTTGTGATTGCTGCAATGATTAACGTGACGGCTTACTATCCCACTTTTAGAAAATCATGGATGAAACCATGGGATGAACCCGTACTGGCTTATTTTATAGGCGCGATGCCATTCATTCTTTCCCTTTTCGCGCTGGAGAGAGTAACGCCAGCTACTGTTATTTATCCAGTAGTCGCTGCGACTCTGAGCATCATGATGGTTCTGATGCTGCTCTGGCGCAGAAAAGTTTTAGTCTGAGGCATAATGAACAGAATCTTATGTCAGTTGTTGCGCTTCGACTTGAAGTCCGGTAGCGGTAAATCTCCTTTTTCTCTCCATTTCTGCACATACGCTTCGGCATTACGCTGCTTTTCTTCAGAAAGACCAGTGTCCTTAGCCATATAAAGCGTTTGCGATGGAAAGGCAAAACCGCTGCCACTTTCATCAACAATCTCCATGATATTTAGCATCAGATCCTCTTTAATTTCAAGGAATCTGTTGTAATTCTCTGCACGGACATAAGCGAAAGTCTCGATATCCAGCGAACTTGCGCCAAACTTGGTGAACCTGACACGGATGGAACTAGGATCAATGCGTGGATGTGAGTATAAAAGCTCCCGTATCTTCACGAGAAGATAGCGAATTTGCTCTGGTGTTGTTTCGTATCTTAAACCAATCGTTGGATGGAACCAGAAACGTTTGCGTAGAGTGTAATTTTCGATCATAAGAGAAGCGAACATCCCATTTGGGATGGTGACGACTGTTCGATCCAACGTTTTTAGTCGAGTCGAACGCATCCCAATATCCTCGACTGTACCAACAATATCTCCGACCTTACAGAAATCACCAAGACGCACCGGCTGTTCAATTATAAGCGTAAGGCTATTCACGAAATTTTCGATAGTTTTCTGTGCACCTAACGCCAGAACTAAACCACCAACACCAAGAGCTGCAACCCCTGCGGTTACGTTTATGCCAAGTCTATCCAGAACAACAGCAATAGCTATAGCTGCAAGAAAAAATTTAACGCTCCGGCGAAAGAATGCAATAACAGATAATCCACCTTGTCTTTTCTTATGAGTCATTCGTTCTTGTGTTGATAACGCAATAACATCAATAACGCGCCACAATAACCAAGCAAGTGCTAGCCAAGTAATGATTCCAGCAATTAAACCGAGGTCTTGACGTGCAACAATTGATACTCCAGAGACTCTCGTCAAAATCGCGAATACAACTACGACGATATAAACTCTAAGAGGTAATATAAAAATACCAAGTATACGTTTCATATGTTTGGGATAGGTTGATTCCCATGCGAACCGTATTAGAAATATAATGCCGCTTGTCAACAGCCACGATGCTATAACAGCAAATCCTGCAAGAACGACAAGCGCAGCCCAATGACCAATAGGTACGCCCGACCATTTGTTCTCGATAAGAACTTTGGGCAGTATGCTGTCAAGAAAACCGACGGACATTGTCTCAAGCATATCTGGTATAGTACTAACCGTTTCTCTGGAAATCAGCCAGATAGGGACATCTTTAGTTTTGCTTGATCTCTCTATAAGCAGTGAAAATGATTCCCCGCCCGCTTGGATAGTACCAACAAGCTCAATATCGGGAGGTAGACCATCATCCTGCTTTCCTTCTGGACTGTCGCTGAGAGCTGTAACCCATCCTCCCTGATCTAGTAACGTTTGTAGACTTTTGGCAAGCTCTGGACCTTTCTTTTTCCTCCATGATTTGGAGTATTTGCTAAGATCCAGATACAGGGCTGCCTGTTCGTAATTCTCGCTTCCTACCGTTTTTAGAAATTCTTGAATCATTCCTTTGGGAGTTTCTCTTCCCAAAGCATCCTTTGGCGGAATGGAAACTTCTGTTTGCGGAGCGGCAGAAGTCGGAAGAATCTGCGCAAAAACAGAGGAGGAGAAACAGAAAAATATAACAAGGCTGCACAAGAAAAGCCCTATTGTCCTTTTATGGCGTATTGTTTTGAAATAAAGCATGATAAATTCTTTTCAGTTATCTTTAGGACACTTTTAAAAACCCATTTCGTTATTCTGATAAAATCGTGAATAACCTTTTAAGCATTCAAAAATTCTTCAATCTGTCCAGAATAAAAAAATAAATGATTTTTAAATATACACTTTAGTTATCTTTTTAGCATTTCTTAATCAATTGTTAACTGATTTTTTAGGATTTAAGACTTAAAATATATAATTGGACTGTATTAGGGGATATAGTATGACAAAACATCCTAGTTATTCAGGTGGTTTTACACTTTTCGAGCTTTCGGTGGTAATGGTGGCTTCCGGTGTGCTGCTTGTTGCGGGAATCCGATCATACGATATTTATACCAAGCATCAACGCTTTACAGAAACATATGAACGGATGAATGCGATCAAGGCATCGTTTTCAGATTTTACAAACTCTATTACCAGATATCCTTGTCCGGCTGATCCTTCACTGGATATGATGGATCCCAATGCCGGAGTTGAGAATTGTAGTCTGATGCCCACTACAATTCCAATAGGAACATGCGTCGGAGGTATATGTAAGGTAGCTGGAGCGCGTGATACGGAAGCTGACGGCGATGCAGATCCCGATCCCGTACTGACAGGGGGAGTTCCCTTTAGAACCCTGAGATGGGCATCAGCCACCGCATCAGCAACGGATTGGGTGACTTCTCACGGGTATGTGGTTGACGATATTGTCTGGGAGAACAGCGTTCCATACAAGTGCGTATCTGATCATATTTCTACGGCGGCCTTTGCAACAGATATTACCGCAGGAATGTGGATGTTTCTCGAAGGGAACAAGACGGCGAATATTATGCATATGGAACTTGCGCAGGATGCCTGGGAGCATCAGTTTACTTATGCTGTCAGCGGATACTTGGCGCAGGCAGCTACTTTTGATTCTGCGTATGGATCTGTCGCCATTCGGAATGAATTTGGAAATACTTTAGTTCAACCTACGGACGGGGCGCATTATGTGCTTGTTTCTCATGGAGATAATGGTTTGGGATCTCATAACATAAATGGCAACATTACATTTTCTTGTCCGGCATCTCCTGCTCTCGAAGAAAGTAATTGCAACGGAGGATCTGTTTTTATTGACGGTCTGAGAACCATGATGCCAGGCATTGGGTATTTTGACGATCTTGTGATGTATGAGACATACGTTATTTCCAGACTTTGGGATTATTCAAATGCGTTTGGATTCGAAAATTCCCTTTATAATCTCAATAATGGCAATGTTGGAATCGGAACGGATAATCCTGCGTATAAAATGGACATCATTGGTTCTGCCAGTGGAGATAACGTCAACTCGCCTCTCCTGTGCGATTACACTCATGATTCGGGTAATGCCTATTGTTTTGATCCGGATATCCTTGGAGGCGTTACAGGCATTGGCTGTACGACGGCGACACCAAATAATATAAATTTGGTGATTGGGATTGCCGGACAGGATGGTGCTAATCCGGGATACGTTTTGTGTTCTGGTGATATTCCTTTGCCAATACTTACTCCGGGTGGACAAACTTGCCCGGCCGGACAGTTTATAGTTGGGATAAATTTGTTTGGAACGATTGTTTGCGAAACTCCGTAGACTGTAAATAACTCCAGAAAAGAATGAAATAAGCTCTTGTTTTATTAAAATTTTTTCATTTTGTAGTGTTTTGTTAACATTTTGTTGAAATAGCTTCTGTAGAATCAAGAATGGAGGAAAATTTTAAGGATGGGGTCATGTTCAGTTTAAAAAAAACAAATAATGGCTTTTCTTTAGTCGAGTTATCAATTCTGCTTGTGTTTGTTGGGATCATCGGAGGAACTACTCTTCAACTATACAAGGAGTCCCACAGGCAAAGATATGTTTCGGATACTGGCTACCGAGGTGAGGCTATTCAGAATGCTCTTGACAAGTTTTTGACCGAAAATGGTCGTCTGCCCTGCCCTGCAAAGCCGGTGCTAGGACCAAGTGACACTGATGCCGGGCTTGAACTTTGTACCGTATCTTTCGCAACACAAACTTTGGGACCAACAAACTGCATAGATGGACGATGTCGTGTGATAGGTGGTCGTGATACACTTGCCGACGTTGATGCCACCGTTGATAATGTCTATATTGGTTCTATCCCATATGTAACTCTTAATATTCCTGTTGAAGTCAGCATAGATGGCTGGGGAAACAAATTCCTTTATGCTGTCTCGCAATATTTGACGGATCCTACCACTTATTCTCCTCCTAATCAGGATCCTTACGGGGTTATTGACATAAAAGTTCCACATGTGACTTTAGGAACGCCGGTTTCTAAAACGATCTATATAGATGGCATGCCAACCATTAAAGCTACGCCGTTTATCGTTCTGTCTCACGGAGAAAATAGCGTCGGATCGTATAACCTTTCCGGAAAAAAGAGACCCTGCTCAGGTTCAAATGCTGGACTTGATCTGTTTAACTGTGGCAACACGGGTGTTTTTTACGACTATAGCCAATACAGAAGCCTTGT
>JAGLRU010000243.1 GCA_023136145.1 Alphaproteobacteria bacterium | reverse complement strand
TCGCGATAAATCAAGTTCCCCGGATAGGACACAATTTCCTGAGCCTTCTCTTTAATACTGACTGAAATTTTACCGCCATCATCGAATGCAGAAATTTTTGACTGTTGATAAACAGGGACAGGAATCATCATCGTATCTCCTGGATAACCATAGCCCCGAGTAGTACCATTAACTTGTATTCCAATTTTATTTTTTTCCGTTCCCTTCAATCTGAGCATAACGAAAGCCTCCTCTGCAGACATCTCCTTGCCTGATGCCGTCAGTCCGGAAGCTCTAGACCAAAGTAATGCGCTGGCAACTTCCCCCCCCAGCTGCCCGGTCAACTCCCTTACGTTCTGATTAAGATATGCCTGTATTTTTGCGCCCTTTCCTCGATACGTTGCATTGCTGTCAAAAAACCCAACGGCTGACTTTCCGTTTTCAGTCGTAACCATCGGATCTACCATCAAACTAGCGTCCGCCCTTATATTCCTGCGCCAATCATCGTCACCGAAATGCTCCCCGTTAAAGACCAAACCGGCACGGGTCGTCGCAGATGTTCCTACATTCTGTCTGTGTCCGAAAACCTCTCCTGTTTTTGTCCACAAGCCTGCTTCATTGCGCAAAACTAAAGAAGCAAGTATGCGCTTGTCATCATCTGATATGACATGCTCGACTTTCATCTTGGTGGAATATGCTCCCAGATTGGGCAATTTCATGGTCAAGGTCGGACCATACCTATACTTTTTTCCCGCCTCTCGCGTTCTGCTTAGCTCTGAATTAAAATCCAATCGCGCGGTATCACTCAGAAGAAGCAACGGCATGCTCATATTAAAACCAATCGACTGGCGATCAGTCAAGGCAAGGCTTCCCAAGCTTACAAGCCTGCTCCGGTCAAATGTCTTGTTAGCGATCAATGTCGTGGAGAAATTATCCCCTATCCATGATACAGATGTTTCCAGACCGGCCAAAGATGCGGAAGAATCTATCGCTCCCGTCAGAGAAGCTGTGATCATACCCATATACCCCAGCAGCGGCAATTTGCCTTCAAAATTTAACCCGGCTTCGTATATCTGATCGTCACCAGTCATATACGTCGTCAGCGATCCATCAATATTGTCAGTTATTCTTTTTTTACCCGAAACAAGCATGATTAGTATGTCGGTGCCTTTCATGCCATCGCGAACAACACCGCCTTCTATATCCAC
>JAGLRU010000242.1 GCA_023136145.1 Alphaproteobacteria bacterium | reverse complement strand
GTTAATGTTTTGCGCAGTATTTCCCGTTCAATGCCGCGTTGCCTGACGGATAGTCAAGCGGAGATCGTAAAGCGCGGGCGAGAAATAATGTCCACTTATGAGGATATGGCGGAGTTGATCCGGCTCGGTGCCTACCGTAAGGGTTCTGACCCGAAAGTAGACGAAGCGATCCTGATCTATCCGAAGCTTGACCAGTTCCTAGCTCAAAAGCCGGAAGAAAAGATGCGGCTGGAGGAAGGCTACGAGCTATTGACGCAAATTCTAAACATGAAGAAGTGACGGGGATTTTATGGCTGACCTAACAGCCTTGATCCGGCTGCACAAGCATGAGCTTGATGAAAAGCGTATAGCGTTGGGGGAGCTTTATTCCGTGATGGCACTTCTTGAACGTCAGCGGCGTGAACTGGATCGCGCCTTTGAAAAAGAAAAGGAAATGCTTGCCGGTACGGGAGATGTCCATTTCACTTTTGCCAATTATGTCGAGAATGTAAAACGGCAGCGGAAGGAAATGGATGTTCGGAAAGCCAAGATGGAAGAGCAAATATCTGTTGCCAAAGACAGCATGATGGAAACTTTCAGCGAACTTAAGAAATACGAAATGACTCAACAAGAACGCAACCGACTTGAAAAAGAAGAACAGCTTCTAAAAGAATCTCAAGAGATGGATGCCATCGGGATAGAAGGATTCCGCCGCAAAGGGGATGAGTGATCTAAACTCAAACTCATTCAAAGCCATCGTCATGCCATCATTATAGACTCATAAGACGCGCAGACGCGCTTCCAGACTACCGCGCGAGAGCGAGGGTGACACAACCGTGTTGTTGTCATTCCGACGGAGCGAAGCGACGAGGAATCTTTCTTGGTGCAGCGAATCAGAACTCTCGACTTCGCTCGAATGACGAGAGTGTATAGATAACTTTGGATTCAGCTATAGAACAATGAAAAATACTTGACATATCAATTGATATTTTATCATAATTAATAACTCAAAATTAAAGGTGATATATGGTTGATAAAGCTGTCACAAAGACATTTCAGGATTTTGCTCAGAAACCGGAAACCTACAAGTTAGACATTGACCGTTATGTCGTGGATTTTTACCGCGACTATCCTAACCAGAAAGGGGAATTGTTTTTTGTCGATGCAGATCATAAAGAACTAATCCTCCTCAATGATACAAATAAAGGCAAAATAAAGGATAAACCGGACATTATCCGAATACCGATAAACAACGGGATGGAGCAGTCTATATCCAAAGAAGGTCTTATCTATAACGGTCTTCCCTATGAACCCTTGATGAGAAAGACAATTTATGTTCAGACGGAAAAAATATCTCACTTTTACATCATGGTCAACATTGGTTATGTAGTCTTTAGTACAAATATGGATCGTCCTGGTCTTCCTCGCCTTTTGGGTTCTGTGTCCGCTACGGAAATGGAAAAAGTTTTCACAATGGACCATGAAACTGCCCATATAATGCGTCGTTGTGACTCCAAGTCTCGTAATCTGTGGGAATGCATTGCTGATGCTAATGCTACAATCAAGCATATTCAGCGTTTCGGGTCAGATTCCTCATATATCAAAAATATTGTCGGAATGCGTGCTGTGGAATTAGTTTTTCGTGACGATGGTGGCGAGCATTTTACTAGTCCGGTTACTGAAAGAATTATTGCTGACAGTAAAACTGTGAATTTCTCGTCTCTGACACCGGAAGAAACGAAACTCGTTGCATCGCGTTATGCGCTCAAGTATATGATAAACTCGTATCTCGTTGAAAAAATGTTCGACAAGTTCAAGGGCAAGCTACCGGAAATCACACAGGGCGATCATACTGCGTTGCGGTTACTTGGGAACCATGTCTTGTCAACGGATTCTGCAGAAGAATTTAAATGGGGGGCAGTTGCTTTTCGCAATCTTATGGATGGCAATGTTTTTTGCGATGGTGTTCGTATACTGCCTGTCGGGGATGAGTGGCAGAAGATGCGCGAGGCTATAGATCATCGGCAGGTGGAATACGAAGCACGCAACCCTGTATTCTTCGGTCTCGCACCACAGATACATATCAAGACGCATAAAAACGATCTGTT
>JAGLRU010000241.1 GCA_023136145.1 Alphaproteobacteria bacterium | reverse complement strand
GTGATTCGTCATTGAGATTTTGCATGAATAAGGCATTATATCTCTATCATGCAGCAAGGAATTTTCCTTGTTGTTCGTAGTGGGTTCGGTGTGTGAACTCCGAGAAAAGGGTATTCATTAAAAGGGGGATTGCTTATGAATAAGAGTGAACTTGTCGATTTTATTTCAGAAAAAAGCGAAGCTGAAGTTTCCAAGACATTGGTCTCCGGGATTGTCGATCTGGTTTTTGAAGGTATCGAAACAGGGCTAAAAAAAGATGGAGAGGCTCGTTTTGTCGGCTTTGGCACTTTTAAAATTGCACACCGTAAGGCATCGACTGGACGTAATCCGCGTTCTGGCGAGTCTATTAAAATTCCAGCATCAAACCGTGTGAAGTTCACCGCAGGAAAAGAGTTGAAAGAGTCTGTGAACGAATAATCTTCTTTCTTGACAGAAAGAGGAAGATTGAATAACTTTTGGCTTGATCCCTGATTAGGGCGCTTAGCTCAGTTGGTAGAGCATCTCGTTTACACCGAGGATGTCGGGAGTTCGAGTCTCTCAGCGCCCACCATCTTCCACTTCACCATCATGCTTTGTAGAGAATTCTGTTTATTGCAGCATGTTCGCTTTGACAACCCACCAGTTTGGATACTTGTCTTCTAAAGTATGCGCGGCGATGTGTGCGGCTTCGGGGGTGTTGTAAATTCCGTAGCAGGTGGCTCCGGTGCCGGAGAGGCGGTGAAGCAGACAATCTTTTGTTTCGCCGAGCGCGGACAGAACTTCGCGAATTTCCGGTGTGACAGCGATGGCGGCATCAGTCAGATCGTTGCGATATATCTTGAGATCAGCGATCCATTCGGCGGATGTTTTGCGCCGACCTGAAAACTGTATGGGCGGGTTGAATGGGTTGCGGAAATGCTTGAAAACTTCCGGCGTAGGCGTTTGCACCATTGGATTGGCTAGCACAAAGTGGATGTCGGGCATATCTGGAAGGCGGGTTATTTTTTCGCCGATTCCCTCCGACCAGACGAGTTTTTTATAAAGGCAGGCTGTAACGTCGGCACCCAGTTTTTGCGCGATTTGCGCCATTACATCGGGTTCTTCCTGTAGTATCCAGAGTTTCGCCAGTCCTTGCAGCGTCGCGGCTGCATCCGATGATCCTCCGCCGAGACCGGAAGCGATTGGAAGGTTTTTCGTCAAAATGATTTTTGCACATGGTTTAATCTTGTAATGTTCGGAAAGAAGAATGGCTGCCTTGTAAACCAAATTATCTCGAGGATTACTAATTGGGCTGACAAAGGGGCCGTTCACGTCGATATACAGGCCGTCATGCGGCTCAAACGTTAGATCGTCGCCGACATCCACAAACCCCATCAGGCTTTGCAATGTGTGATATCCGTCCTCCCGTTTTCCTGTGATATGTAGGAACAGGTTGATTTTGGCAGGAGCGAAAACATGAATGGGTTTATAAGACATGGTTCAAATGTAGCATAGTTGCCCCTTCGGGCGAAGCGGGGAATGATAAAATGGGTGGCAATTGGTTAAATCCCGCCATCCTTGCGTGCTATCTGGCTTGGAACCGTGATGCCGTGTCGGAGTTTTTGCTGCATTAGTATCTTAAATGAGGAGTCTTGGCTCAAGTCGTTGGCGTGTCTCCATTGATAGCGAGCTTCGTTTTGGCGACCATCCTGCCAATAGGCATCGCCGAGGTGGTCGAGCAGGGTTGAGTCATTTGGAATCTGCGCTACTGCTTGTTCCAGCCATATAATCGATTCTCGATATTTCTCCATGCGGAAAAGCGTCCAGCCATAGCTATCGATGATATAACCGTCGTCAGGGCGCAGTGTTGCGGCCTGTCCTGCGTATTCTAGTGCTTTATCCAGTTTGATGCCCTGATTAGCCCAGCTATAGGCGATAAAATTCAGGATCATCGGGTTGTTTGGTTGGAATGCCAGTGCTTGCAGGAGATCTTTTTCCGCCAGTTTCCATTT
>JAGLRU010000240.1 GCA_023136145.1 Alphaproteobacteria bacterium | reverse complement strand
GCTGGTGTAGTGTCTCTAGCAATTAATCTGCAAGAAAGCACTCGACATAAGTGTATTTTTTGACTATAAATTTTTACTTGTCAAACTTGCCCAGATAGCTCAGTTGGTAGAGCAGAGGACTGAAAATCCTCGTGTCGGTGGTTCAAATCCGCCTCTGGGCACCATTCTTCTCTCCTTTTCACCTGTCATTCCGAACTCCGCCTTTGCGTGGGCAGGTTTTTATTTTTTAAAGAATTTTCCCCACGGATGAATATGGTGGCTCTGGTTTGTGAGACAGGATTTCAGGATTCTGAGACTGTTGCAAGATGGTGATAAATTTTAGATAATATTTTGGCTCATCGTCATCACGCTCGACCGTCGTCAAAAAAAACGGTATGCGGTGGCTGCGGAAAAATCTATCGCAGCTTTTATGATCGGCGACGGCATCGCGCACGGGATCTGGATTGCAGTGGCCGTGAGGTCTGGCTCGACTTCGAGATGCGTCTTGCGGTCATGGACATGTGGAAGCCGTTTCGCAAATCGACGCAGGCGCACGCGCCGAACGCCTCCATTCTGTTCGACAAGTTCCACATCCTGCGCCATCTAGGCGACGCGCTCGATCAGGTTCGCAAAATGGAATACGCGCGGATCACCGTCAGTCAGCGCAAATTTATCAAGGGACAAAAATATGTTCTGCTATCGCACAGGAAAAACCTAACAAGCGAAGGTATACAGAGCCTGAAACTTTTGCTGAAAGCCAACAAGCGACTGAACACCGCCTACATTCTGCTGGAATCCTTCGACCAGCTCTGGACTTACAACTCCGAAGTCTGGGCACGAAAGTTCTTCGACAACTGGAATGTCCAACTTCGCTGGCAACGTCTTGCCCCGTACGAAAAGTTCGCCTCTATGATCGAACGCCACTGGGATGGAATCTCTGCCTACTGTAAGCAGGAAAACAAAGTTGCCCTCGGTTTCGTCGAAGGCTTCAACAACAAAATCCGCGTCATTCAGAGACGCGCCTACGGCCTGCGCGATGAAGAATATCTCAAACTGAAAATCCTGACGACGAACCTACCGGAACTCTGAAAATCCCTGAAATCCACTCACAAAAATGCCCGATGAGCCAAAATTTTGAGGTACTCCGAAAAGATACCTCTAAATTTTTTGGATGTAAACGGATGTAGGTGGAGGCTATCGGATGCTTACCTTACAAGAAACCCTTTGTTTGTAGCTATTTAATGGACATCACTGGATTTTACGGGACTGTACTGGAAAGATTTTTGGAGCGGGTGACGGGAATCGAACCCGCATAACTAGCTTGGAAGGCTAGCGCTCTACCATTGAGCTACACCCGCATGGTGTTGCATTTTAGAAGCTTCAAGCTAGACATAAGGCTTTGTTTTGTCAACGGTTGCCTTGTGCGAATACGAGCTATAGTAGAAAGTGGTGTATGGGTGAGATCAGATAGCGCACCTCACTGATTTTTGTTGTAGTGCATCTTGTGCGATGCCGTCTACAAAATTCACGCCGTAGATGACATTTTTGAGATGAT
>JAGLRU010000024.1 GCA_023136145.1 Alphaproteobacteria bacterium | reverse complement strand
AGCGTTTCTCCAGCTTTTTTCGGGAGCAACTTCTTTTTTACCAGATTTTCAAGACATATAACGACATCTGCATAAGGCAAAGATTTATAACGGAAGGCATGGCGCAACGTCAGATAGTGCGCGATAAAAAGAATATCCACCATCCCGCCGCGCCGATATTTCATGTTCCAATGGTCTTTATTACCGAATTGCTCGTCAACCTTCCGACGCATCTCCAGAACGTCCTGCCGCAGTTTTTCCGGATCGCGCTTGACTGAAATAATCTTTTTCACCGCTTTATCAAGTTTTTCCTTTAGCTTTTTCTCCGTAAAAAAAACACGGCTGCTGATAAGACTCATATGCTCCCACACCCACGCCTGTTTCTGGTGATACTCCAAGAAACCATCAAAACTGACGGCAAGCGATCCATCAATACCTGCGGGACGGAGACGAGTATCTACCTCGTACAAAATCCCCTCGGATGTTGGCGCACTCAGGGCGGTTATAAAACGCTGCATCAGACGTATATAATACATACTTGGGGAAAGAGGCCGGGAGCCATCACTAGCATTCTCCTTCGGATCAACCTGATACACCGCCACAATATCCAGATCGGAATTAACGGAAAGACGACGCGACGCAAAACTTCCCATCGCTATCAACGCTAGAGCACCTGTTTTGAATTTTCCATGCGTTTTTTCGAATTCGCGCTCAACGTGCGGCAAAAGTAGTAGAAGACAAGCTTCAGCAATATCCGATAAATAACGGCTTGCACTATGAACTGACGTCAGTGTTTTCAAAATATGAATGCCAGCGTGAAAACGTCTATCGCGCGCAAAACGGCGAGTAAGATCTAGGACATCCTGATAATCTCGCGCCGTTGCCAGCAATCGATCAAGTTCAAACGTAAGGAAATCAATATCTGGAAGCCTATCGAAATAATCTTTAGACAAAACATAGTCCATGACTTCGGGATGAATTCCAAGATGCTCCGCCATTGCAGGCGCAGTTCCCATCACTTCCGCAAGTATCTCCATAAGCTGCGGGTTGCGTGCAAACATAGAAAAAACAGGAACACCGGATGGCAAGCAGTTCAGAAACCGATCAAAACGGATAAAAGCATCGTCGGGATGTGGAGTAGCTCCAAGCGTTTGGAGCAGGTGCGGTGTCATCTCCGTCAAAATCTGCCGCGCTCGCTCGCTGCGAACGGCACGATAACGCCCATGATGCCAGCCCCGGATGGCAGCCGTTATTTTTTCCGGCTGCAAGAATCCCATTCCACGCAAAGTCTCAAGAGTTTCGAGATCATCCTCAACACCAGTAAAAATAAGATTGCCGGTTTCAGCAAGACTGAAACTCTCGGTAAAAAGCCCCGCATACAAGTTCCTTACGGCTGACGTTTTACGCTCCAGATCGCTCATAAACTTTTCAGAAGAAGCATAGCCCATAAACTGCGCAAAACTTTCCAACACCTCAGAATCGGATGGCAGACTATGAGTCTGAAAATCTTCCTGCATTTGCAAACGATGTTCAACATGGCGAAGGAACAGATAGGCATCTATCAAAACATCCCGCGTTTTTGCCGTAATATGTTCTGTTTCGGCCAACCCCTGAAGCGCGGAAATGGTATCTGGCGAACGCAAGCGCGGCTCGCGACCACCATAAACAAGTTGCTGAGTCTGGGCGAAAAACTCTATTTCTCGGATGCCCCCATGACCAAGCTTGACGTTAAACGCACCCCTTGAACTTTTCTGTTTCGCGTTGATCTGCCGCTTGATGGAATGAATATCCTGTATAGCCGCAAAATCAAGATTTTTCCGCCATATCCATGCGTTAATGATCGCCATAAAGTCCCCACCAACGGACATATCCCCAGCGACTAACCGCGCCTTTATCATCGCTGCACGCTCCCAGTTCTGGCCGAGGCTGCCGTAATAACTTTCCGCAGTCGCAATCGAAACCGCAAGTGGCATGGCTCCGGGATCCGGACGCAGCCGTAAATCGGTGCGGAAAACAAAACCATCCTTCGTCGGCTGTTCAAGCAGTCGTGCCAATTCGCGTGTCAGTCGAATGAAAAAATTCTGCGTTTCCTCCCTATCCACAACGGGCGATTTCTGCGAATCGAAAATTACCATCAGATCGATGTCGCTGGAATAATTCAGCTCATGCGCCCCCCATTTGCCAAGAGCGATAATGCTCATCCCGCAGTCCTCTACCCCGTACGCACGGATTTTCTTTTCCCGATACGCCTGACACAGAAGATGCCCCAGCGCGTGACGCACACAAAAATCAGCGAAAAACGAAAGTCGCGCCATTACGGTGAGATCGTCCCATTCCCCTTTCAGATCAGATGCGGCGACAATCAAGGCTACTTTCTGCCTTGTCTGGCGCAAAATCGCCATGACTTCTTCCGTATCTAATCTTTTGGAAAGCGTTTTTTCGGCTTGCTTCAGAACTTCGTCAAATGAATCCTCTTTCCATTGAGGAAGAAGGGCGGACAAATAAGGACTATGCCTACGGACAAGCTCCTGCCAGTCTGTTAGTAACTTTTGCCGATGCTTCGGAAAATTGGAGTTCAAATTGATTACTCTTTTGATCAGAACATGGCTATATTCATGTTGCGTCAAGAGCCTGTCAGGGTCAACAAAAAGACATGATAAAAAAACATATACACCATTTTAATCGCGTGCTGGTTATCGGCTTCAAGTTTCTTAGTATACTAGCTATTGTAGCGTTTGCTAGCTGGCTGCTTTTGATCGTCCGCCTATCACAAGGACCGATGAATGTCGACTTTCTGACAAGGAATATCGAGCAATCTCTCAATAGCCAGCAAAACGGGTTTGAATTCGATGTTGGCTCCACAATCCTAACATGGGGCGGTACGGGTCAACCCTTTAAATTCGAGATGAGCCATGTCCTCATCAATCGAATAGACAAAACCCCTGTCCTGTCCGTAGAGAAAATCGACGTACAACTTTCCAAAAGATACCTTTTTTTAGGTAAATTCGTGCCACATGTCATAAGTATCCATGACCCTGCTCTACGAATAATCCGCCAAGAGAACGGTCAGTTTATGCTGAATATATGCAAAACTGCGACCACAACCGAACTCACGGCAGATAATAACGATAACCTCCAGACAGATTTCATCAATAGCTTTCTGGCGCAACTAAATGACACAAGCCTGCCCGTCCTACTGCTAGGCGGGTTAAAACAGATCACAATTGCTAATGCCGCATTACTGTACGAAGACAAAATCCTGCATATCAGTTGGAAATCCAGAAAATCGGATCTGACCTTCACACGCGAACGAAACGGCCTAACGGTTAACGTCGTTGCCAACATAGAACAGGATCAGACGCACAACGCATACGTTAGGGGGAATTTTTTTTATGACTGGAAAAAACGCAAACCCAACGGCATGATTTCTTTCACAGCATTCAACCCATCACTGATGGCACAGCAAAGTGAGAATCTCAAAGTATTTTCTGGTATAAACATGCCGTTAAAAGGCAGCGTTTTCTTTGAGATGGACAAGAAATTCACCCCGAAACACGGGCGTTTCGTTCTAGGCTCCAACTCTGGCACATTCAATGCTTTAGGATTTTATCCGAAACCTCTGCCAATCAAGAGCCTTTACATACATGGGCAATTTGATGCGGAAACCGGAGAAGCGTGGATAGAACAACTGCGCGCAGATATAAACGGCCCTAAAATATTAGGTAAGGCGGAAATAAAACGTCAGAAAGAAGACATTGCCCTCAAGGTCAACGTCCTACTCAACAATATGCCAATGGACAAGCTCGAAACATACTGGCCAGAAAAGCTAACCCAGAATCCACGCAGATGGGTGACAAAACATCTATCCACCGGAACGGCGACCAAATCCACGCTAGCTCTGGAAATACTCGCACCGAAGGGAGACTTCAATAACATGAAGCTTCAAAAACTAGGCGGGCAGATCGACTTCAACGGGATTAAGGTTAATTATTTTCCACCCATGATGCCGGTCACCAAAGTCAGCGGCAGAGCCACCTACGACCAAAAATCATTTTCCATCGACATAAATAGCGGCGAGTTAAGCGATATGCAGATGACAAAATCAAAAATCAATATAACTGGTATTAAAACCAA
>JAGLRU010000239.1 GCA_023136145.1 Alphaproteobacteria bacterium | reverse complement strand
AATTTCGTAACTTATTGAATCTACAGATATATGAAAATGATTAGAGCCAGTCCTTGACGTGCCTTATAAAGGGGACTAAGAAACGTTGATAATGAATTCAAATTTGAGCAAACATCTGGTAGTTGTTTACCATGAAGACTGTATTGACGGTGCGGCTTCTGCTTGGACGTTTCACCAGAAATGGAGGAATGATCAGAAAACAAACATTGAATATATTGACTATTCCCATCATACGGCGGAAAAAACAGAAAAAAAGATTTTATCGAAGCTTAGACTCGAAACTCAACTTTATTTTACAGATGTTACCCCCAGCCCATCATTTTTAGATATTTTGCTGTCTCCAGCGCAAAAACTGGCATCCATCACCATCATAGATCACCACAAAACCTCTGCGGAAAGTATGGAGCCGTACAGCCCTCCTGCGTTTAAGGAATTTACACCGCCAAATCTGGAAATTCAGATCAGCGAAAACGCGCCTGCCGCTTCCAGCATGGTATGGAGAGAACTTTTTCCGAGTGAGGAATTGCCTTTTTTCATAAAGGTTATAGAAAAAATGGATCGGTCAAAGAGCATGTTGCGGGAAGATTTCGAGGCCGCTGCCCTGATTGATTCAAAGCCTATACATTCCATCAGAGATGCCTTTAACACATGTAACGAACTGTGTCAGATGACTTGTAGCGATATGATTCAGGAAGGAAAGTTGATTTACTCAGAACAGAAAAAAAAGCTTGCAAAGCTGAAAAACACCATAATATATACTGAACTTAAAATCCTTCCGGATTCCCCAGTTGTCCGGATACCAATCGTCAATGCTAACGTGCGGGATTTTGGACGCTCCTCCACAAAATTTCTTCAGGAATTTGGTGACAAGGAGAGTTCAGGCATTGCCTTTGCGTGGTATAAGACAAAAGATAAAGATTCCATCATTATGAGTATTCGTTCCAGAGGCACTCCTGATGCCAGTGCTGTAGCCAAATATATTAGCAGAGGGAAAGACGGAATTACTGGCGGCGGTTCTTCAACTATGGCTGCCGTAAATTTCCCGTCTTATGAAATTTTTAAAAAAACGATACATATCCCTGTAAGTGGCACGAAGGTCAACAATCGCCCGAATAGCACCCCTTGTTTCCACTGATCTGTTTATGCTTTGATTATTAACCCCTTGTTAATTTTAAGTTGATATTCTGGAATTGTAGAATACTAGAAAGCTATCTGTAGCGATTCGTGGAGGGTCACAGAAATGGCAGACGTATCTGGTACCAGTTATCAACCTGCGGTAGCCTATCAAGGCGGATCGACTAATACGTCGATACAAGAGCCTAAAAGCGGTCAGACACAGCCAATACAAGCTCCAGCTGCTGATACACAGCGAGGCGGTTTGGAAGACGATAAACTTTCGTCTTCAAAGGATCGCGGCACAAAGATTGATTTAATGGCGTAATCCTCAAAGTTTATAGTCTTAATATGTTCAGTCCAACAGTATGATGGTACAATGTTGTACTTACATACGGAGGGAGAAATTATGTTATCCGTTTTTCGCTTTATTGAAGGATTTATGGTGGCTCTAGTTTGTGAGACAGGATTTCAGGATTCTAAGCGAGAGTCCGTCCTTTTGATTGCACCTCGCTACGCACAGCGTTGTCCATCATATCCATAGGCTCCGGCGGCAAAAATATTCTGTGGCGTTTGGTAATTCAGTGATTGATGCGGCCTTTCTTCGTTGTAAAAACATATCCAAGATCCAATGCTTGTTTTGGCTTCCGCGACCGAGGAATATGCCTTCAGATAAACCTCTTCATATTTCAGGCTCCGCCACAGACGTTCGCAAAAAATGTTGATGAACTTCAAACCGATTTGCCAGCTCGGACACAGTTTCTTCTTCCCGGATCGCAACCAATGCTACCTTCGCCTTGAATTTTGCATCATGTTTCTTACGTGATTTTGACATATTTATCCCCTTCGGTTGATTAATTTTAGGGGCTAAACTCTCTCTTATCCTACTGTCTCAAAAACCGGGGCCAGCATA
>JAGLRU010000238.1 GCA_023136145.1 Alphaproteobacteria bacterium | reverse complement strand
CTCATAATCGGCTCCGGTCCAAACCGCATCGGGCAAGGAATTGAATTCGATTACTGTTGTGTCCATGCCTCCTTCGCGTTGCGCGAAAAAGGCATCGAAAGCATCATGATTAACTGCAATCCAGAAACGGTGTCCACCGACTATGACACATCCGACCGACTTTACTTTGAACCTATCACCGCCGAAAAGGTGCTAGACATCATCCATGCTGAACAAACAAACGGTGAGATGCTCGGCGTTATCGTACAGTTCGGCGGTCAGACTCCTCTCAAACTCTGCAATAAGCTTGAAAAAGCTGGCATCAAAATTCTCGGCACCAGCCCCGATGCTATCGATCTCGCCGAAGACCGTGAGCGTTTTTCAGAGATGATCCGAAAGATAAAACTGAAACAGCCTGTCAACGGCATCGCCATCACAGCCGTGGAAGCTGAGGAGATCGCTACAAAAATCGGATTTCCAGTTATGCTCCGTCCTTCATATGTTCTCGGCGGACGCGGAATGGAAATACTCCATGATATGCAAGTGCTAGGACGCTATATTAAAAACGCCATGCAGGTTTCCGGCACGACACCGCTGCTTATAGACCAATATCTTCAAAACTGCGTCGAGGTAGATGTCGATGCTCTCTGCGATGGCAAGGAAGTATTTATCGCCGGAGTGATGGAGCATATTGAAGAAGCCGGCATCCATTCCGGGGACAGCACATGCTCGCTGCCACCTTATTCACTGCGCCCGGAAATCGTAACCAACCTGAAAGAGCAAACGACTGCACTTGCCAAAGCACTAAATGTCGTGGGGCTGATGAATGTTCAGTTCGCCGTTATGCAGAGTCGCGATCCATCCAATCTCGACAATTACGAAATCTATGTTCTGGAGGTAAATCCACGCGCATCGCGCACTGTGCCTTTTGTAGCGAAAGCAACGGGCATTTCCATGGTCAAAGCCGCTACGCGCATGATGACCGGAGAGAAAATTTCAGAGTTAATTTCCGAGGGCGTACTACATAACCGGAAGTTCAACCATGTGGCGGTAAAAGCACCAGTCTTTCCATTCGACCGCTTTCCGAAGGTAGATGTTGTACTTGGCCCTGAAATGAAATCAACCGGAGAAGTTATGGGCATCGATAGGGACTTCAGTCGCGCCTTTGCTAAAGCTCGCATCGGAGCGAAATCCAAACTCCCGCTTTCCGGTACGGTCTTTATTTCCGTTAGGAATTCTGACAAAAATATCATTATCCCGCTGGCTGCCAGACTCTCCGATATGGGATTCAAAATCGTAGCCACTGGAGGAACCGCCAGACATCTCGTGGAAGCAGGAATTCGCGCACACAAAGTAAACAAAGTATACGAAGGCCAACCTCACGT
>JAGLRU010000237.1 GCA_023136145.1 Alphaproteobacteria bacterium | reverse complement strand
GATTTCGACAGCTCAATTTCACTGCCTTTGACAATTGACTCGTCGATACGCTTATAGTGGTTGTGAACCGCGACGGACAATACCCGCTTTGCACGATCCTGCCCTATGACGTAATCGTCAAGAACATCGTTAATCTCGCGCGGAGTAGGAATCCCCTTGCCGGATTTAACAAGCTGGGTTTTATCCTCCTCTTGTATAATGTCCATACAGAGTTCAACGCACTCATTACAAATGAATACGTTCGGTCCCGCAATAAGCTTCCTGACCTCATGCTGGCTTTTCCCGCAAAAAGAACAGTAAAGCGTATTTTTCGAATCCCCCGAAGCTGTTTTACTCATCCTAATTTCTTTCCTTTTTCACTCGGCAGACTTAATCTACATCGTTCAAGATAGAACAGCCGGAAGAGATTGCCAACTATTCTTGGACAGAAAAAATTCATCATTATCTGGCTTTTCCTCCCAATTGCCTTTAGTTTAACACAGTACCTAGTTAACGAAGAGTGAATACAGGAATATGAATAGTGATGAGCTTGTGGATAATTTCAGCCTGTTCGAAGATTGGGAGGATCGATACAACTACCTGATCGATCTCGGCGATGCTCTGCCTCTCATGGAAGATGCCCTCAAATCCGAAGAAACAAAGGTCAAAGGCTGCATAAGTCAAGCATGGATGGTGATGGAATGGGACAAAGACAACAAGATATTCCTGCTGGCGGACAGTGATTCTAGGATCGTAAAAGGACTGATCGCCGTTTTACGCATCCTCTTCCACGAAAAAACGGCTGAAGAAGCTCAAAAAATCGACATCGACAAAATATTCAAAAAGCTAGGACTTGACCAAAATCTAACCCCTAACCGCCGAAACGGTTTTTATGAAATGGTAGAACGAGTACGCTCTTTTACAACGGAAGGTATGTAATACTCCTAACAAGAGTCTCGTAATATTCCTGAAAAAGTGCGTTCTCAACGCTGTAATAAATTCTTATCACCAGAATGGAATGCAGCCCTGTCAAATAATGCATGGCGTTAAACATGGGACGATTCCGTTCAAGGGAAAACCCTGTTAAGCTCGCCCATTTCAAACCCTTTGTACCTTTTGAAAACGCAAGATTTCCCTCAGTCATCTGTATCTTGCTATACGCACTTTTTAGCACCTTCTTCATTCTTATTTCGTTCAACCACGATAAAAAAGCCTTATCCGCCTTGAGAAAATAGATATTAACTTCAAAAATGTCCTCCGTATTTATATCGACCCGCTTGAAAGTAGCAGTTTCACCTAAAAAACCATGTTTTGGCGGATTCCTCAGATAGGGAATACCCTTATATCCGCCCCAAATCGTTTTTACCGTGGGAGCTTCCGGGAGCGTGACACTGTATTCCGCTTCGTTGTGAGCATAGTTGTAATATGCAGTAGCAAACCTTTCTTCAGCTCGCGCCGGAACAGCAAGAAAGGCAATAACTAGAACCGCACTGAAAAGCATTTTTGAATAAACCATCATTTCAACATCTCCTTATTGTCTTCCGCCCACTGAGCAGGGTCCGCCTTAGTTTGCTCCCTACTCGTCATATTCTTGACTTCATGGGGTTGTCCATCGCTGAAAGGCGGGAACCACACATAAGGGATACCCTTCTTTTCAGCATAAGCCAGTTGACGCTTCAGCTTCACGTCAGAATGAAAAAGCTCAACATTGAAACCACGTTTCCGCAATGTCTCCGCTGTAGCCGCCGCTTCCGCGCGTCGCGTTTCATCAGACAACACAACCAGAATCTGCGTTGGCGTTTTCGATAATGGACTGATGTAGCCCTCGTCAAGCAACATGGCGAAAAGGCGGGTCAATCCGATTGAAACACCAATACCAGGCAGCTTCTGACCGATAAAGGAACCAGCGAGGTTATCGTACCTTCCGCCGCCTCCAATCGACATGGATTTTCCCTTAAATCGCACTTCCACTACGGTTCCAGTGTAATAATCAAGACCGCGAATAACGCCAAGATTAGCAATTACAGCACCTTCGGGCAGATGTTGCAAATTATCTATGACAAATTTTAGTTCATCAAGCCCCTGTTCGAGCAATTCGTTGGTGATCCCCAGTGCCCGGATTTTTTCGACAAAACTGTCATCGAATGATTTGATCTGGACGATCTCCAGACATTTTTGGGCAAGAAGCTCATCGCCCTGAAAATTTTCGGTGAGTATTTTCAATACTTTTTCAACACCGATCTTATCCAGCTTATCCAATTCACGTGTGGCGAACGGTATATCTTTTATACCCAGCCCCTGCAGATAGCCCACGATAATTTTTCGGTTGCTGATGTGCATCTCAACAGGAGGAATATCCAGAGCTTGATACGCCTCAAAAATAACGGCGGGAAGTTCTGCATCAAAATGCAAAGGCAGTTTATCAACATTCACAACATCAATATCGCACTGGGTAAATTCACGAAAGCGACCTTTCTGCGGACGCTCCCCACGCC
>JAGLRU010000236.1 GCA_023136145.1 Alphaproteobacteria bacterium | reverse complement strand
GGATAGTCGATAGGCAATGATTCTTTCGCACATCTGTACCCAACCCAGCAACGTCTGACCCACCAAAGAACAGGTAACGCAAGCGACTTCGTTGTGACATTAGCAACCCTTTGCGTGTTTCCTTTTATATACTCGGTAATAAAATTTATCAAAGAACTTGGGTCATTATCATCCGCCTTAACAACTATGGTTGCCTTAAGAGCTTCAATATCCGTTGATTTCCAGAGAAAATATACCGCAAAACATAAAGCCAAAGGAAAAAGCACAAATGTTCCGATAGACAGCGTTCGCGCCGCCCATTCCACATGACTGGCATAGATGGTACCTCTTGCCGTTATTTTCTGGGCTTTGACCATAAAAAAGGCGAGTAACAAAAAACACAATCCGGGCAAAACAGTTATCGAAAAAAGTTGAGCGATGGCACTAATACCGGAGACTATATAAATGAACATAGAAAAAGCTCTGAGTTCAGGATGTTTTTCTTCTCTATACATCGTGTACATTATTTTCTCCCGAAGAGTTTTTCAATATCATTTAACTTCAACTCTACATAGGTTGGGCGACCATGGCTGCATTGACCTGAATGAGGCGTTTTTTCCATTTGACGAAGAAGTGCGTTCATTTCATCCGTGTTCATACGGCGACCGGAACGCAAGGAACCATGACAAGCCATAGTAGAGCATACCTCCTCCAGTTTCTCTTTCAGCGTCATGGTCTGTCCGAAGATGGCAATATCATCGGCAAGGTCACGGACAAGTTGCTTGATATTTATTTTTCCAAGCAGTGTTGGAACTTCCTGCACCACAACTGCGCCTTTACCAAAACTTTCAATCGACAAACCCAGCTCCTCAAGCTCATGCCTGCGGGAAAGCAGATTCTCCACTGAAGTTTCATCAATCTCGACGACTTCCGGCAACAGCAGGGACTGACGAGTGATGCCACCTTCAGCTAGAGCCTTCTTTATTTTTTCGTAGACAAGTCGTTCATGAGCTGCGTGCTGATCCACCAACACGATGCCGTCACCGGTTTGCGCGACAATATAAGTTTCATGCACCTGAGCGCAAGCAGCTCCAAGCGGAAAATCATTACTCTCAATCGGAGCCTCGCTCACATGCTCACGAACGCCCGGCTCCGCTTCCAGTTCGGAAAGAGAACCAGTTTCAGAATAATAATCACCAGTATAAGGAACGCCCGCCATACCCTTCAAATGCTTGTGTAATGTCTTGCGCTGACGATATTCCCCATCCCATGAAGGCTCCTGAAACGCCCGCAGTGTCTCTCCTGCAACGCTCGTAGATGCTCGATAACCAGCCTCAGTCAAAGCATGTTTCAACCCGCCGACAATCATACCCCGAACAAGTGCAGAATCTTGAAAACGTACCTCCGCCTTGGACGGATGCACATTTACATCAACCAGATCAGGCGGAACATCAAGAAAAAGGCAAAGCATCGGATGGCGACCCCTGACCAGAACATCCGCATAGGCTCCACGCACCGCTCCGATAACTAGCTTGTCCCTGACTGGTCTACCGTTCACAAAGAAAAACTGATGTCTGACAGTACTGCGATTTAGCGTTGGCAGACCCGCATAGCCCGTAAGCCGAACACCGTCACGCTCCACATTAATGACTAGCGCGTTCTCCGCAAATTCCCGTCCCATCAGATTTTGCAAACGCTCCAGCCTAGGCGCTGGTTGCAAATCAATCGATGTTTTATCATCCTGAATAAGTTTAAACCGAATATCTGAACAAGCCATAGCTAGCCGCTCAACAACCTCACGGATATTCTGCGCCTCGGTTCGGAGCGATTTCAGAAACTTGAGCCTCGCCGGTGTCGCATAGAAAAGATCACGGATTTCTACTCTGGTTCCTGTTGGATGCGCCGCTGGAGAAATACCAGATTTTTTGCCACAATCTACCGTAATGGAAGCCGCATCCACATTCAAAGCATTGCGGGGACGGCTGGTGATTGTCAAACGACTTACCGAGCCTATTGAAGGAAGTGCCTCCCCCCGAAAACCAAGAGTTGCTATATGAACCAGATCGTCATCTATAAGTTTGGATGTGGCGTGACGCTCCACCGCCAAAGACATCTCTTCCACTGACATTCCGATTCCATCGTCGGTAACGGTCATCATGCCGGAACCACCCTC
>JAGLRU010000235.1 GCA_023136145.1 Alphaproteobacteria bacterium | reverse complement strand
CAAATATGCGTTGGTGCGCTTATGCTGATTTCATCAAGACCATCGTCGCCATGCACAGCCATAATATCTGTCTTGCCCAATATCCGCGCTGCTTCCACGATATGCGGCAAGAAGTAGGAATCGAAAGCTCCGATTACCTGCCGCTGTGTTGCGGCAGGGTTGCAAAGAGGACCGAGGAGGTTGATAAAAGTTGGACGACCCAGTGCTTTTCTAATTGGTGCAAGACTCTTTAACGCAGGATGAAATGTAGGTGCGGCAATAAAACACAATTGATGCTGTGTGTACTGTTCCTGCGCCTGTTTTGGTGTCGTGCAAACTGGAAC
Organism: Alphaproteobacteria bacterium; assembly: GCA_023136145.1. Classification (GTDB taxonomy): domain Bacteria; phylum Pseudomonadota; class Alphaproteobacteria; order Micavibrionales; family UBA2020; genus PALSA-926. Next base: position 1,283 of record JAGLRU010000235.1, on the reverse strand, counting down.
GCCAAGAGCTTCCAGAACATCGCTGCTACCGCTAAGGCTGGAAACGGCTTTGTTTCCATGTTTGATGACGTTAACGTTACCTGCCGCAAGAACAAAGGCTGCTGCTGTCGAAATATTGAAGGTTTTTATGCCGCTTAGGCTTTTATCACCGCCTGTGCCGCAAATATCGATGGCTTTGCTGCCGTCAAGATCAAGTGGAACAGCTAAAGATAAGAGATATTGTGCGCAATCTGCCAACATGTTGCCTGTTATATCGTTCGATGTGACGGATTGCAGTGCCGCTTTTCTTTCTTCCGTTGCAATGCTTTCATCGCAAAGCGATTCCATAAAAGAAGTCCAGTTTCTGGAAGAATTATTCATTATATTTTCCTCGCTAAGTTGCGCATAACGTTCTCAATCATCTTGTTACCGGCATAGTCTTGCATCGATAGGATGGATTCAGGATGAAACTGTACAGCCCATATCGGCAATGTCTTGTGGCTGACTGCCATTATCATACCGTTTTCGTTGTAGGCGATGGCTTCAAGTGCGTCTGGCAAAGTGTCGCTGAGACCTTGCATGGAATGATATGCTCCGACGGTGCATGGAGAAGGAACTCCTTTAAATAACGGGTGCTTGGTATGAGTGATGCTCCATGTTTTGCCATGATGCGGGTTCGGCAAATAGCCGAGTGTACCGCCAAAAGCTTCAAAAATACCCTGTAGGCCAAGACATACTCCGAACTGCGGAATGCCCGCTTCGGCGCAAAGCTTTACCATCTGCGGTACATGAAATTGCTCTGGCATCCCTGGGCCGGGTGAATGTACGATCATATGCGGGTTATGTTGCAAAAGCACGTCTATAGGTGTGCCATGTCGGTAAGTAACTGCGTGCGCTCCCGTTTGGCGGATGTAATCGGCAAGCATATTGACGAATGAGTCTTCATTGTCAATCAACACAACGGTTTTTCCTATGCCTGTTTTCTGAACGGGGCGTTCATAAAGATCGGCTGGTTTTCCTGACAGGATACGCTGAAGAGAATTTGATTTGGTATGAGTTTCTACGGCTTCTTCTTCTGGAACGGAATCATAAACAATGCCAGCACCAACCTGAAAAGTGGCGATTTTGTTTTTTAAATGCAGAGTGCGGATGGTTATGCCTGTATTTACATCTCCATTGAAATGCAGCACTCCAACAGCAGCACCGTAGAATTCTCGATGTTCAGGCTCCGTATTTTCGATTATTTTTGCTGCTTCCGTTTTTGGCGCGCCGGTTAGCGTAACTGCCCACATATGAGAGAGAAA
>JAGLRU010000234.1 GCA_023136145.1 Alphaproteobacteria bacterium | reverse complement strand
CATCTATGATTTTGTGAACGGAGCAACAGCCAATACCGCGGCAATTACAACCGCAACCGGCGGGACTTATTATCTATATAATAATAGCTTAATAGATAACTATTCAGGTATTAATATCGGGGCGGGAACAGCTGTAGCTAAAAACACTATGGTTAAAGGCAGCGGCGACACTAACGCTTATATCGGAACGTTTGCTAGCGGTACTGATTATAATGCCACGGACGGAACAGATGATATCGGGCAGGGCTCAAACAACAAAACCGAACAGACATTTTCTTTTGTAGATGAGGCTGGTGATGATTTCCACCTTGTCTTGACTGATGTTGGTGCTAAAAATTCCGGTACAGACTTATCCGCTGATGCCAATATAAGCTTCTCCCATGATATAGAAAACGAAATTCGCTCTGATGCCTATGACATCGGCGCGGATGAGGAAATGACAGTTATCTGGGACGGATCAGAATCTTCGGATTGGGCAACAGGAGCCAACTGGGCCGGAGGAGCCGCGCCTACTCCGGATAGCGACGTGATCATAGACGGTAATTATACGAATGCCCCTACTCTTAATTTAACTTCCGGATTAACAACGATTAATTTTCTTTCTCTTGGAGCTAACAACGCCTCTGTGCTTACTTTATCTAACGGAAACTCAACTACTAAGAAACTTGTTGTGATAGAAGATGTTAATATCGGAGCGACTGGAACATTGACGCATACAGCTAATACTACTGCCCAAACGCATGTTATTAATATGGAGGCTGCTAACTTAACTATTCAAAACAGTGGTACCATAAACATAGATTATAAAGGTTATCAAACTGATGAAGGTCCTGGGGCTGGAATTTTTACTCTTATGGGAACAGGAGGTTCTGGCGGTGCCGGGCATGGTGGAGATGGTGGGGATGGAACTGAAACAGATGGAAGTTTAGCTTACGGATCTATAACTCAGCCTATAACAATAGGAAGCGGCGGTGGAAAGCATGCTAGTTATCCGGGTGGTGCTGGCGGCGGAGCGGTTAAATTAACTGTTTCTGGAACTACTTCTTTGTTAGGCAGCATTACAGCTAAGGGACAAAATCCTCTTACTTATGGATCAGGTGGATCAGGCGGTAGTGTCTATATACGTACAGGAACTTTATCAGGAAGTGGGAGCATATTGGCTAATGGAGGAACTAGTCCTCATGCCGATATGGGCGGCGGCGGCGGCGGAAGAATAGCTATTTACTATACTACTGATTCTTCCACAGTCACTTATCAAGCATATGGTGGAAAAAACAGCACATCTAGTTCTCGCATGGGCGGCGCGGGAACGATTTATTTGAAAGACAACACAGCTGGCACTGACGAGCTTGTTATTGATAACAATAACCAATACAGTTTAGCTGATAATTATGTTGGCAAAACTTGTCTTGATAATCAGGCTTATACTTTTGATACTTTAACTATAAGTAATTATGGCCATCTTGATGTTACCGCAGCTACAAATATTACCTATACCACACTTGACTGGTCAACAAAAGGAACTATAACTGACAATGGAGGGACTTTTGCTTTATTAAGCGGAGGTGGAGATCTTACTGTCTCTGAAACATCAAGACTTTATGGTTATACAGCAAGACCCCATACAAGCTATACCTTAAACGGATATATGGAAGTCAGAAATGCGATTACAACAACTGGTAATTTTGATATTGGAGAGGCGGGAATTTTAACGCACGAAGCTAATACCACCACGCAGCAGTATGTTATTGATATTACAGCTGCCAACCTCACCATCGCCTTAGGCGGTACCATCAACGCGGATTACAAGGGATATCAACAATCTGCTGGTCCTGGAGCTGGAGTGGATAACAGCGGAGCTACTGCCGGTGCTGGGCATGGTGGTGATGGTGGAAATAGATCTACAACGAATGGAGGTTTAGCTTATGGATCTACAACACAGCCTACTGCTATAGGAAGTGGCGGCGGAAGGCATTCTGGTTATACCTCCGGCGTGGGCGGCGGAGCTGTGAAATTAACTATTTCTGGAACTACAACTTTATCAGGTAGTATTAGAACTAATGGACAAAACTATCCCAGTACTTACGGAACAGGCGGATCAGGCGGTAGCATTTATATAACTACGGAAATTTTATTAGGAAATGGAAGCATATCGGTTAATGGAGGAGCTAGTGCTCATGTTAGTCTAGGCGGAGGCGGAGGTGGAAGAATAGCGGTTTACTATACTACGGATTCTTCAACTATTACTTATCAGGCGTATGGAGGACTTGCCGGAGGGTTAACTATTCGCATGGGCGGAGCAGGAACGATCTACAAGAAAGCAGCAATTCAAACTAACGGGGATTTAATTATTAATAATAATGATCAGGACAACGCGGATGAGACATACATGGGGAAAAGTCCTCTTATTGCGGACCAGACATTTGATAATCTAACTATTTCAGGTGCGGGCAAGCTTGACGCTAATGGCTATAATCTTGCAATCAACGCGGACTTCAACAACGCGGGAACCTTTACGCATTCAAATCAAACTGTTGTTTTCACGGACAACACCCAAATCTCCCATATTTACGGAGATACAACCTTTTATAATTTGACCTGTACCGCAGCTGGAAAAGCGCTTCAATTTGAAGCCGCAAAAACGCAGACCATATTAGGGACTTTAACATTAACCGGCCAGTCAGGAAGCCTTATCACTCTAAGAAGCATATCAGACGGCACTCAATGGAATATAGACCCTCAG
>JAGLRU010000233.1 GCA_023136145.1 Alphaproteobacteria bacterium | reverse complement strand
CTGAAACTAAAGAAGGGTGCTAAAAAAGATGGAAGCTCAGAATATCCGCATCAGGCTGCGTGCCTATGATCACCGTGTTCTCGATCAGGCTATACAGGAGATTGTGAACACTGCGAAGAGAACAGGTGCTATGGTGCGTGGTCCCATCCCCTTGCCAACGTGGATTGAGAAGTTCTGCGTCAATCGTTCGCCACATGTGGATAAGAAGTCTCGTGAGCAGTTCGAGATTAGGACGCATAAGCGTTTGCTGGATATAGTTGATCCTACACCGCAGACTATTGATGCTCTTATGAAGCTTGATCTAGCTGCTGGCGTAGATGTCGAAATCAAGCTGTAAGGTTAAAGAAGGACAAGAAAATGCGTACCGGTTTAATTGCACAGAAGCTTGGAATGTCTCGTATGTTCGATTCGGACGGGAAACATGTCCCCGTGACTCTTTTGAAAGTTGAAGGCTGTCAGGTCATTGCTGTGCAGACAAAAGAGAAGAATGGGTATACGTCGGTTCAGCTTGGTGCGGGCGTGAAAAAAGTTCAGAACGCCAATAAGGCTGAACGTGGTCATTTCGCCAAGGCTAAAGTAGAGCCGAAAAAGAAGGTTGTTGAGTTTCGCGTGGACGAAAAACATCTTCTGGAAGTCGGCGCGGAATTGTCGGTGGATCATTTTGTGATAGGTCAGTATGTCGATGTAACTGGTGTTACGATAGGTCGTGGTTATCAAGGGGTAATGAAACGCTGGAACTTTAGCGGTTTGCGTGCAACGCATGGTGTGTCTCTTGCCCATAGGTCCGCCGGTTCGACCGGTCAGTGTCAGGATCCGGGTCGCGTTTTCAAGAACAAGAAGATGGCTGGTCATATGGGTGCTGTAACTAATACCATGTTAAATCTGCGTGTTGTCTCTGTGGATGCCGAGAACGGTCTGATTGCTGTCAGAGGTGCCGTGCATGGTAGTAAGGGTGGCTGGGTGCTGATTAGGGATGCTGTGAAAAAAGCATTGCCGAAGGATGCGCCGATGCCGGCTGGTTTGAAGGCGAAGGCCTAAGGAATATATTGAGAAGGAATGTACCATGAAGGTCGCCGTAAAAAGTTTAGATAACAAGAGTGTGGGTGACATTGACCTGAGCGAGGACGTTTTCGGATTGTCCATGCGCCGCGATGTATTGCATAGAATGGTTAACTGGCAACTGGCGAAACGCCGCTCTGGAAATCACAAAACGAAGGGCATTAACGAAGTCAGTGGGACTGGCAAGAAGCCTTTTGCTCAAAAAGGTAGTGGGCGTGCTCGTGCCAGTTCTCTGCGGAATATCCATCATCGTGGTGGTGCTGTAATGTTTGGGCCGTTGGTTCGCAGCCATGCGATTAACATGCCGAAGAATTTTCGCAAGTTGGCTCTGAGGGTGGCTCTTTCCTCGAAACAGGCAGAAGGCAAGCTGATCATTCTGGACGAGGCGAAAGCGGTGTCGCACAAGACGAAAGATATGGTTAAAACTTTTGCGGGGCTTGGGCTGACATCTGCTTTGATTATCGACGAGGTTCTCGATCAGGGTTTTACGCGTGCGGCGGGCAACATTCCGAATGTGGACGTTTTGCCACAGAAGGGCATTAATGTGTACGACATTATGCGTCGTGACACTTTGGTTTTGACCAAAGATGCCATCACGCAATTGGAGGCAAGATTGAAATGATTAATGTATTCTCAAAGAAAAAAGATGCTGTAATTCCTGAGATTCTTTATCAGATGATTAGATGTCCGGTGGTTACAGAGAAGGCGACCTTGGGATCGCAACATAGTCAGGTTACGTTTCGCGTTCCTCTTGATGCTGGTAAGGCAATTATCAAGGAGGCTGTCCAGAGTGTGTTCAAGGTGAAGGTTATTAATGTGAACACCTCTAGGCAAAAAGGAAAACTGAAGGTTTTTAAAGGCCGGAGGGGATCAAGAAATGATACGAAAAAGGCAATCGTCACATTGGCCGAAGGGCAGATGATTGATGTGGCAACTGGAGTTTAATAAGGAAATTCTGATGGCGCCGGCGTACAAATATCCGGCGACGTTCCAGAAAAGTTGAGGGAATAAAATGGCACTTAAATCATATCGCCCGACATCTCCAGGTCTTCGTCAGATGATTCGTGTTGACCGTAGTGAATTGTGGAAGGGAAAGCCTGAAAAGACTTTGCTGGATGGCAAGCATCATTGTAAGAATGGTCGTGACAATCATGGTCATATCACCTCATGGCATCGTGGAGGCGGTCATAAGAAACGGTATCGCGTAATTGATTTTAAGCGTCGTAAGGTTGATACGGAAGCTATAGTTGAGCGTCTGGAATACGATCCGAATCGTTCCGCATGGATCGCATTGATCAAATACACAGATGGAGAGCTGGCGTACATTCTTGCACCGCAGCGTCTGGCAACAGGAGATAAGGTTGTTTCTGGTGAGAAAGTGGATGTTCAGCCTGGTAATACCATGCCGCTCAAGAATATTCCTATCGGCACGCTCGTGCATAACGTCGAGCTGAAACCCGGTAAGGGTGGGCAGATGGCACGTTCTGCTGGTACTTTTATTCAGATTGTTGGTCGTGATGCCGGTTACACGCAGATCAAGCTCACGTCCGGTGAGTTGCGAGTTGTGCGCGGAGAGTGCAGGGCGACGGTTGGTATGGTCTCAAACGCGGATCATTCTAACGTGCAGCTCGGCAAGGCTGGGCGCAGTCGCTGGCTCGGACGGAAACCGCATACTCGTGGTGTCGTTATGAACCCTGTTGATCACCCGCTTGGTGGTGGCGAGGGTAAATCTGCTGGCGGCAGGCATCCATGTTCGGCTTGGGGTAAGGATGCCAAGGGTACGAAAACGCGTAAAAATAAGGCAACGGACAAATATATATTGCGCCGTCGTAAGAACAAACGTCTGGCTAAAGGTTAGTAAAGGAGAAGCGCTGTGTCACGTTCCGTAAAAAAAGGCCCGTTTATAGATGGTTATCTGCTAAAGAAGGCAGATAAGGCTCGCGCGTCGAGTCGTAATGAGGTGATTAAGACATGGTCGCGTCGGTCTACGATTTTGCCACAGTTTATCGGCTTGACGTTTGGTGTTTATAATGGCCAGAAATTCATTCCGGTGATGGTCACGGATAATATGATCGGTCACAAGTTTGGTGAATTTTCGCCGACACGCCAGTTTACGGGTCATACTGCTTCGGGTGCCGATAAGACTGCTAAGAAAAAGTAAGGAAATAAGGGAATAGTCGATCATGGCAAAAACAGCGAATAAACCGCGTCGCGCGGAAAATGAGGCGATTGCGAAGGCTCGTCACATCAAAGGCAGCGACCGCAAGCTTAACCTTTTGGCTCAACTGATTCGTGGCAAGGCTGTGGCACGGGCACTGATTGATCTGGAATTTTCTGTCCGGCGCATGTCTGGCGAAGTAAAGAAAGTTCTGGAGGCTGCTATTGCTAACGCTGAAAACAACCACAATCTGGACGTTGATCGTCTGGTGGTGAAAGAGGCTACTGTTGGTCGTACCATGACTTTAAAGCGTTTTCGTGCGCGGGGACGTGGTAAGACTGCTGGAGTCGAAAAGCCTTTCTCGAACATCACGATTAT
>JAGLRU010000232.1 GCA_023136145.1 Alphaproteobacteria bacterium | reverse complement strand
CCTCGATCCGCGCATCCTCCAGAGCATCAAAAGCCGCGCACGCTTTCGGATCGGCAGGTATGGATCGCTGGTGCAACACAGGGTCATGATAATGAATTTTTAACGCAAAACCGTCCGCCAACCCGCGTATCTGCTGCGTCAGATCATAGTCCATATGTTCCGACAGAGAAGGAAGCTGGATATTTCTATCAGTCAACCCTACCTTATGCCCACCGAAAACAACATCGACATCATCACACCCAGACAACGCCCGCACAGTCGATTCCGTCGCATGCTTAAAGTTTTCTACAGGATCGTGGGTGTTGGTCATTTCATGTTTTCTATTTTTTTATCGATTCTTAAAAATTGAAATGACCCACAATCAATGTCAGCTTCTAAACCTCCAGTAAACCATATCATAAGAAGTGTGAATTGCTCGCTTGGATCAAGACGAAAGAAAGCAACAGGAGATTTCCCTATTTTTTTAAATGTATTTTTTGTAATGCTTTCTACTATTTCTTTTTCTTTTGATCCCAACTTTTTATAGAATTCTGAAAGGGAGCCTTTATTAATCACATGTTTTCTGTCATGAGCTACTTTATTCCTCATTTTTTGCAGCATACGCGGAAATTTAGAAAACCCTTTGTCCACATCATTCAGGAAATATTCAAAAAGACATAATTTCTGTTCAAATGATAATTTGATTTTTTTGTCATCTTTAACCTTTTCCGTCAGTAACTTTGGCAAATAAAGTTCAATAATGGCATTCACATACTCCTCAACAATAAGGCACGCTTCAAGTATTTGATATCTATAGGACAGATTTTCTAAGGCAGATGTTATCTCTGTCCCTGTGAGAAGTTTTGCAGAATTTATACTGTCATTTGTCATTTTTTATTCCAAAAATTTAGTATTGTCATCCCGACAGAACGCGAAGCGTAACTAGGGATCTGGTTCGTTGCGCCAAGAAAGATCCCTCACATGCGTTCGGGATGACAATAAAGGAGGACGGCGTTTGGTTATTTATCACCCGATAAATCCTTCCATTCCGGATTCAGGCTTTCAACGAGTGTATTTTTCTTTTCCCGTCTCCAGCTTTTTAATTCTTTTTCCCTTGCAATAG
>JAGLRU010000231.1 GCA_023136145.1 Alphaproteobacteria bacterium | reverse complement strand
ATTAAGCCCATGCAGGAAATAGATGCTACAGGGAAAGCCAATGCCGTAGAAATTCAGACAAAGCAAACCAATGCAATCAAGGAATTTACGGCAATCATGGGGTCTTTGTATAATGCCTTCCAGTTTATGCAGCCCGCTTTGAGGGACATGCTACAGGGTGGGGATATGTCTTTATCGCAGCTTTGCGACCCAAAGCAACCGGTTAAGATTTTTGTTATGTTTCCTGCGGAAATCCTTGGTTTTGCCGCGCCGCTCATCCGGTTGCTTTTTACAGTTGGAATGCTCTACAAGCAGCGCAGCCCAAACGCGCCGCGTGTGGTGTATCTGGTGGATGAAGCGGGGCAGCTTGGCAATTTTCCAGAGCTGCAAAAGTCTTTGACATACGGGGCAGGGTGCGGAATTCGTACATGGGCAGTATTTCAGGATATAGGTCAGATTAAAAAGAATTTTGGAGATCATGCCGTAACAACATTTTTAGGCAGTGCCCAGACGCGGCAGTTTTTTGGAGTGCGGGACTATGAAACGGCGCGGATTATCAGTGATATGCTTGGTAATCAAACATTATCGTATGATAACAGGGAAGCGCAACGCCATGCAGCGCAATTCCGATATGGGGCAGCAACGGGAATCATGCGCGGTGAGGTGCCTATTGCAGATGCGTATCACGTTATGCAGGGCGTGGCTAATATGAGCCACCAGCAAAAGCAGGCGCGGGCGTTGATGACACCGGACGAAATTTTAAACATGCCGCCGGAGCAACAGATTTTAATGATGTCTGGCATGGAAAACGGGCGGATACTGGCGCAGAAATACCCGTATTATGAGCGGCGCGAAATGGCGGGTACTTACATGCCAAATCCCCATTATCCACCAGCCGATAAAGTGCAGGTAGCGGGGATATTTGGGCAGAAAACAACCCGTATTTTGGAAGGGGAGCTACCTAAAAAATTTAAAGACTGGCCGCAATTTCAAAAAGGTTTTAGATACGTGAAAGGCTTCAAATAAATGCCAAAAAAAGATGCCCTTAATATGGCAAGGAAAGAAGTTGAAAAATGAAAAAATTTGCGGAATGAATTAAAATATAGGAGAAAAGATTATGGCGTGTCCTTATCTTTTTTGCTTAAAAAAGGTACGCCAACTTCACATTTCTGACAATCCTGATGGATCAGATTTATCCCATACACCACTTTTGGCTATTGCGAATTAGCGATGGATATTACAGTCCCTAAAAGGACTACAAGGATAAAAAGATGAAAACCTACATAAAGAATACCGATAACGGCAGCACAAATAGTAATTACAATAAGTATACCTTCACTTGTGTCTGCTGGGATTCCGATGGCACGAAGAGGTATTTGTAAAAAATAAAACATTCCCATAAACAGCGTAATATAACTACAAATTGCTATGGGAATGCCTAATAATGGCGCAAAGGAGTATTCAGGGTGCAAAGAAAAGATAAAAATAGATAGCAGCATTGTTGCTATACCTATCCCGCCTACTATGCATGCCGTTTTAAAAAGTTCTAACATAAATTGTGTTCTTTGTAATTTGTAAAAAGAAAATCATAAGTTCTAACTTCCCTAAAGAGATCATTTTTTGGAATAATAATCAAAAATTTTACTTTAAACCTTACATGATGAAATCATTAATATTAAAAATAGAATCCCGTAGAGGTTCATTGACAAATAGGATGGTGCGTTTTTTTGTCCTATAAAATTCCTTGAATAATGCTCTTAAAGTCTCGTGTGACAATGTGACAAATAGGGCTTGTTCTATTTGGCATAGGAATAGCTGTTTACATTCACATTTCAACGTACCGGTGGTTCGAGGATAAGGAAACAGGGGCACATTTAAAAGG
>JAGLRU010000230.1 GCA_023136145.1 Alphaproteobacteria bacterium | reverse complement strand
ACAGCAAACCCCTTGCCAGCATCTCCAGCTCGCGCGGCCTCAATGGTTGCGTTGAGTGCCAGAAGATTAGTCTGCGAAGCAATGTCGTTGATAAGATTGACGACAGTGCCAATCTTCTCAGCGGCAGCTGCAAGATCTTTCACCTTGGCGTTAGTGGAGTTTGCCTGATCTGATGCCTGAACAGCCATTTTGTTTGAATCGCCAACGCGTGCCTGAATTTCATTGATAGAAGCGGACAGTTCTTCCGTGGCTGCGGCGACCGTCTGAACGTTTGCCGTGGCTTCTTCAGATGCCAGCGCAACCACACCGGACTGGTTGGAAGTCCCACCGGCAGCGGAGGACATAGCTTCCGCCGTCGACTGAAGCTCGGTTGCAGCAGAAGATATTGAATCGACGACAACGCTTACGGCCTTTTCGAAATTGCTAACGAACATGTCGATATTTTTCGCACGATCCAGTTGTTTTTGCTGCTCAACAGCCTGTTCTTCACGCAGTTTCTCTGCTTCCTTGCCGTTTTTCTTAAAGGAGTCCAGAGCCTTCGCCATTTTGCCGATTTCATTGGAATATTCCTGCGCCGGAATATCGACATCCAGATTCCCATTCGCCAGAACATCCATAGCCGAAGTCATCTTGCCAATAGGAATGCTAATTCCACGTCCTATCAATAAACCTATGACGGCGGAAACAAAACCAACGCCTACAACGGTCAGCATGATAACAGTGAAGGTGGAATTCACGTTTTTAGTATACGCCTCAGCTTCCTTTTGTACTCTTGCTATGCTCTGCTCGTCCAAGGACAGCAACCTTGGTTCCATTTCCTTCACATAGACTGCCTGCAGAGCAAGAGCATCGCTTTTTTTACTATTCGCCAGTTCGGCTAACATCTTGAAGGCAGTTATATAAGCATCCGCCTTATTCCCGATTTCTTTTTTGGCATCAGCCTGCAGATCGCTGCTTGCCAACAAAGAGTCAAACTCCTTTTTGGCCTGATCATGCAGATCGGCGTACTTGGGTTCGATATGCAACTGGAAATTCTTCTCGTGCACCCGCATCGCAAGCATACTGTTGCTGAGAGTCAGGTTATTGTATTTCCTAAGAATATCATCAACTTCACGCACAGGCTCACGCATGGCAAGTTGCTGTCCATCATTTTCTGTAAGACCGTATTGCTGCGCCGAAGCAATAGCATCTTTAAAAGCCTTCTGGTATTTAATAAAAGCAGAGTGCATCTCGTCGGTTAAAACCCTGTCCTCTGGATGCGGCTGAAAGGTCTTTATCTTGTCGAATAAGATAAAAATATTTTCGGCGATACTAGCATGGTTTTCCACGTATTTCATGTCACCTCTCAGGAAAAAATTCTTCTCATTACGTCGCTCCTCCAGAAGAGCGATTTTAATATCCTCAACATGCCCATGCTCAGCAGTGGCTATGTCTCTAACTTTCTGAATACCTGCCTGCGTGGATATGCTTTGGTAATATATAGCTCCCACTGCGAGAAACCCTGCCAGTGCCAGAACGCTGATCGACAATACGAGCAAATTGATGCTGATTTTTTTAAGAAAGTTCATAATATTTCTCCATATTTCATTAGAACGCTCCTAAGCCAATGAATTCCATCGTATTCAAAAGTTATTTCAATATAATTAATGATATTGTAATACCCCAATATTTAACGGGCATTCCGAGTAGAACGGTTCAAGTAGCAGTTCTTCTTTTGTATGCACCTATGGCCTACAATTTCACTCGTAAGCTCAAGTCCTTGCGATTTATGTCACCGTATGAAAAAATCATCGTTGAACGGAAGAAACAACACTCTATACAAATTCTTCAGACAACAAATTTACAGAAAAGATATAGAAAATGACGAAAAGCACCATATACGTTGATTTAGGCACTCATGCTTATAATATTATCATCGGCAAAGGACTTCTACCGAAAGCAGGGGAGTATTTGTCTACGGTGCTTGTTTCCAAAAAAGTCTGCATTGTCACAGATGAAAACGTTGCCGAATTATATCTGTCAGATTTAACAAAGTCGCTGGAAAAATCGGGTCTGGAAGTTTGCCCACCTATAATTCTTCCCGCAGGGGAATCGACAAAAAATTTCACACGCTTACAATACATTATCGAGAAATGTTCAAGTTACAGATTAAACCGAAAATCAACACTGATCGCGCTGGGCGGTGGTGTCATCGGTGATATTACTGGCTTTGCTGCTGCAATCCTTATGCGCGGAATCAAATTCGTGCAGGTTCCAACTACACTGTTGTCGCAGGTGGATAGCTCCGTCGGGGGCAAAACTGGAATCAATACCGCCAGTGGCAAAAATCTAGTGGGAGCTTTCCATCAGCCTGAATTTGTGTTGATAGATACCGATGTACTGAAAACTCTTCCGGCGAGAGAACTAAAGGCGGGATATGCCGAAGTTCTGAAATACGCACTTATCAATGATTCGGATTTCTTTAACTGGCTGGAGAAAAACGGCGAAGCACTTCTAAATGGAGAGGATGATTTTCTAAAATACGCCATTGAGGTCAGTTGCAAAGCCAAAGCTGCGATCGTAATACAAGACGAATACGAGGAAAAAGACATCCGCGCACTGCTTAATCTTGGGCACACATTCGGTCATGCACTGGAAGCACTGGGGGGATATGACGGACGCATTCTTCACGGGGAAGCTGTTGGGATTGGGAGCCTGCTAGCCTTTGAATTCTCCCAACAGATAAATCTGTGTCCATCGGAAGATGTCGAGCGCGTGCTGGAGCATCTTATTAAAACAGGAATGATGGCAGAACCACCGTTCAAGGTTACCGCAGAGGACGTACTAAATTTCATGAAAGGCGACAAGAAAAATATGGACGGAAAGATCACACTAATTTTAACCAAAGGTATAGGACAAGCATTCGTTTCCCGTCAGATCAGAGAAACGGAACTAACGGCATTTTTACAAAAGAAATTTGGATAGGAGATAAAACAATGGACAATAGCTTCTGGATTGAACTGATTGGGCTATTTTTGCTTATCAGCTGTTCGGGGTTTTTCGCCGGATCGGAAACAGCTCTCACCGCAGTCTCACGCGCCCGCCTGCTAACCCTCGAAACTAATGGCAATTCCCGCGCCCGCCTAGTAAACAAGCTGATGGAAAAAAAAGACAAGTTAATCAGCTCATTACTGTTCGGCAACACGCTGGTAAATATCATGGCCAGTGCTTTCGCGACATCAATACTTATCAAAATTTTTGGCGAACCCGGCGTAGCTTACGCCACGATTGGCGTTACGGCTCTTGTACTGATTTTTGGCGAAGTCCTGCCCAAAACCTACGCTCTAATCAATCATGACCGACTTTCTCTGTTTGTCGCGCCCGCAGTCTCCGTCATTGTTGCAATATTTTCGCCCATTACCTATGGCGTTGCCAGAATTGTTGAAGGTCTGTTCTGGATTTTTAACCTAAAAACGCATGTGAATATGGAAGAGCACGAGGAGGAATTACGCGGCGCAATCCAAATGTTTAATAAGACAATGAACGTAGGGGAAGATCAGGAGAAGGGAGCCATGCTGCGATCCATTCTCGATCTAGCCGATGTCAAAGTGGAAGAGGTCATGGTACATCGCAAGGATGTACACACTATCAACGCTGACCTGCCAATCCAGCAAATCATCGACGAAGTGCTGCACATCACTTTTACACGCCTGCCCGTCTGGAAGAAAACCCCCGATAACATTATCGGGGTCATCCATATCAAACTACTGTTGCTCGAAGTGCGCCGCTGCGATGGCGACTTTTCCAAAGTAATTCTTGAGAATGCGATAATGGATCCGTGGTTTATTCCGGAGTCCACCACGTTATTCGACCAATTGCAGGCCTTCCGAAAACGAGGAGAACACTTTTCCATCATGGTGGACGAATATGGTGCCCTGATGGGAGTCGTAACGCTTGAAGACATTCTGGAAGAAATCGTAGGAGAAATAAACGACGAGCATGACACAGATGTGGCGGTGGTGCGTCCACAAACGAACGGCAGTTATATCGTTGAAGGAAAAGTGACAATCCGCGATCTCAACCGTGAGCTTGACTGGGGTCTTCCAGATGAGGAGTATTCAACCGTTGCTGGCCTTCTACTATTCGAAAGTCAGAGAATACCTAATATCGGGCAAACCTATACCTTTTTCAATTTCAATTTTAAGATACTACGAAAACAGAAAAACCAAATCAGCCTCGTGCGAATTACACCACTACCGAAAAAACCGGAAGACTCCACGCTTCGTCAGACACATAAAGAGGAAATATAAAATACTTTTTCCGTTCAAACACCATTACTTTGTCCTAATACCAATCGCAAATCATTTTACAACTACAAGTATTGACGCACCTGCCCTGCTGGGCGAATATAACAAGTTAGGGTAGCAATTTCAATCCTCTTATAAGGAGTCCATGCCATCATGCAAACTGAAAAAACGTCCAATCGCATTTCGCATGCCATAACCTTTCGTCCCGGAAAAAACTTCTCCGACAGCAGTTCTTTTTTTGTAGGAATTCCCGATCATAAACGCGCCCTATTCCAACACATGAAATACTGCGAAGCACTGAAAAAAAATGGGATGAAAGTCACCATCCTTTCCGCTGATTCAACATTGTCAGGCAATTGTTTTATCGGCAGCATAGCCATCGTAACCGAGAACCTTGCAATCATTGGAACTTTTTCAGATGACAATCCACGACAGATGGAACGAAAAGCCGTTGCCTCTGCGCTAGCAGGCAGCAAAATTCTGAAACTCATCACCGCACCCGGTCTACTCGATTGCAGGGACGCATTACAAATCAACGACCATTTTTATATCAGCCTTTCAGACCGCACCAATCAGGAAGGAGCAGCACAACTGGCTTTTTTCCTCCGTGAATACGGGTATAAAATAACAATGCTGGCTCCAGAGAAAGAATTCCGTGCGCCACTCAATACTACGGCTACCTATCTCGGCAAAAATCGCCTCCTTATCCGCGAAGAACTGACTCTCCTTTTTCCCTTTCTTGGATACGAAAAGATTGTCGTTCCATATAAGGAACGCGGGGCAGTTAACGCACTAATGGCCAACGATACATTGATCCTGCCAGCTGGATACACCGAAACTTCAGATAAAATCAGGCAACTAAGAATTCCGTTGCTGGAAGTCAACATTTCTGAATTCGAAAAAACGAACGGTGGCATAAACTGCCTGTCAATCAGAAGCATGGAATCAGAAGCCAAAAGCCTGCGCACAAAAAATATAGACCACATTCTAGAAAAAGAAAAAATGTACGGCTAACGATTCTCAGAACGTTGGCAATTTCTTTTCGGAAGGAGTATCAGAGTCAGGAACATTCTTAGGCTCCTTCTCTGGTGTATCATCTACATCTAACTCTAACTCTAACTTTGCCTTGATCTTTACAGATCCCGCCAGTTCTTCAATAAGTTGGTCTATCACAGCTGCCGTTGTAGCTTTTTTCGCATCACCCTCGTCCGACAGCAGCGTCACACGACGGCGGATTTCTGAACGTGCCGATCCGCCAGGGAAATTGATCGCCAGTAACCGACGCGCCTGACTGGCACCGAAGCGTGCATAAAGCTGATTGCGTATCTGAACATCCTCCGTAGAAGTCGAGAAAGCCCACAATTCGATAGGCCCCAAAGTATTTATTAAATGCTGTTCGTAACGACCCTCCGTTGTTCCCAAAACCAGCAAACATGGACCTCCGCTGGATTTCGGTCCAGTTAGCTTATGACGAATAATCCAGCGTGCAGTATCAGTCAAACCAAAACGATTCTGCGTTTCATCAACAGCGCCATCAGAAATGGCCGTCCCCAAAACCCAGACACCAGTCGCCAGATCAACCATGTCATCATCGAAGTCATGCAGCATCTGCGATGCCAGAATAATCTGAATCCCGCGCTTGCGACCCTCGCGCACGTCACGCACCACCTGACCCCGCATGGATTTTGAACTGCTCGTTCGATGAAATTCGTCAAAGCAAAGACGCTTTGGCGTTTCGGAAAAGTCCCGCAGGCGCGCCCCATGAAAGGCACGGTATTTCACCGGCATCTGCAGCAGAGCCTCCTCATTGATCCACCACGGAGTCACAAGAGCGTGACGAGCAAGCATATACATAAGGGTTGTTTGACGATCCGCAGTTGCATCCCCCTGCGGACAAACGTCAGCAAGATCAAGTGCGCAAATACGAGTCTCATTAAGTGAAAATCTAGTAATCGATGACAGGATCGGGAATTCGCGCACGGAAGACGTGATCATCCGCTCAAAAGCATGAATAACTCCTTCGGAGCTGGTACCAATGGACGTTTTATCAAGCAAGTTCCGTATCTGTGGACGTCTCGCCGCCGCCACGGCATCTCCTACCGTTGGCATCGCATAGCGCTGCGCCAAGCTCGCTTCAAAAGTCAAACCCTTATCAAAAAGAATATCAACAACATCCCACCAGTAACAACTTGACGGGAGCACAATTTCATTTTTGCGAAGTGCCTCATCCACCACTTTGTCGATTCTAGGCAGATATGGGCGCGGTTCGGCATTCGCCATCTCGTCGTCCCGCCAGCGATACATTTCATCCACAACCATCCCAGACAACTGGGAAATGCCGTCATAAGGATCCGCCTGTCCGGGAGGCGTGCAAAGAACCGTTAATATTTCAATTAAAAAGCTGCGTTCCGTGACCTGCGGATAACGCATTCCAAGCTTGGTATCAAATGGATTAATAGCAAACTGCTGATTCATCTGTAAACGGTATGCAGCCACCTCGTGCCTACGATTCGGCGGCAAAGCATCCTTAAGCAAAGAAACAAGTCCCGCAGAAGACGGACCAATATCAACTACCGCCACAAACGGTAAACACGTTATACCCACAGCAAGGCAAGTTCCGAGATTGAGCGTGTTCATCAAAACCGATTTACCACCACCGGGCTGTGAGAACACCAGATCGAACCAAGTGGTCGTGATGTTTGTTCCCGTCTGATACGGCCATACCCGTCCATCAGGCGTTCGGAAAAGAATTGCTCCGTTATCGAACGGACTCGATGCACGCTGCCACGGAACCAACTTCATCATTTCATAAAGCGGTGCTATGCCAGCCGGAGCCGTAGAAGCACATGCTATCCCAAGTGCTGAGGACATTACGCAATCCAAAGGATCCCCAGTCAACTGAGAAATCTGGCAATACCCCCAGCTCTCCACCCCCTGCACAAGATTGGACAGTCTATCTTCCAGAAGATCCATATCATCTTTAGGTGCCCAAGTGCAGAACGAAATCCTGAGCTTAACTATGGGTTCACTGCGCGATAATTCGGTCAGAGCCTCAAGCGAATCCTTGATCTGCTTGTTCTCAATATTCGTAACAGCCATAATCGATACTAGGAATGTTTGCAGCCCCATACCCTGACTACCGCCACCCTCCAGAAGGAAAGAAACGCGAAACGGCGTATTGCTTTCAGATAGACGGTTGAGAAGAGCCGGAAACGGCAAAGGGTCCTGCGGTCCCAACACCATATCCACCCCACCCCATATATATTTACCCATCTCAACAACATGATCGTTAATAACGCGGGCGGAAGTCATAGACAACTGCTGTCTCAAAGCCGGCCACAACAACTCCGCCATATCACCCTTGTGTTCAGGAGCACGGGCAGGAATGGGATCTCCCGGCAGGCACGCCTTCCATCCACTATTGGCAGATACTTGAAACAAGTTGGCACGAATCGCACGCAAAGCTTCATGTACTTCCATCTCTGTGGATTGTATGCCCATTTCCTTCAAAGCTGTGGTGATCGCCGTTAGAAAACTTTTGTGCCGTGTCCGCAAAGCTCCGACGGCAGCAAACGGATACTGCGCTTCCTCCGCCCTGACCCATTGACGCTTGCGCGAATTCTTGGCTTCCCGCGAAAAGTCAGACTTAGTCAGAATCGACGGACGCGTCCACAGCACAAAATAAATTTCCTCCCACGCCAGATACTTTTTCAAATGCCGGGAACGCTCATCAAAAATATCGTCGAGATTAAGCCCAATATTTTCCGCAGCTCTCTGACTGGGACTAAGCAACCTTTGCAATTCTTCACCAACACGATCAGGATTGCGCACGAAATAAACTTGCAATGCATGACCGGGACGGTCAAAACGCGTCCCAAACTTGACAACAGCATCTGCGAGAATCTTCTTGTATTCCTGCTCGCCGATAATCTGACGAGAACCATCCACGCGAACAAGCGAAACCAGCGACCCGTCATCCGCCGCAAACGAAACCCTGTCATCAGAAGTTTCAAGGCGAATAAACGACTCGACCGGCTGTCGAAGCATCCTCATGAAAGGCTTAAGTAATCTATCTAAAACACTCACAACAAAACCCTGAAATCCAAAACCATAAACTTGAAAACCATTGTAGCTATTTTAAAATTTTCTGATAGACCATATTTCAGGTTTCTGAATTTCAGGTTTCTGACTTTTGATTTTCGACTTCTGTTTTCAGATTATAAAACATCTCCACCCATTTACGGGGAGGCAATTCTCCGAAAGGGCCATCCTTAGAACGCCAAAAAGCCAAAACCTGCGGAAACTGATTAAATTCAAGATCACCTTCTTTGATAATACGACGATCCAAAGGCAAAATACGAAAACCCTTGAGCTTTCCAGCTCGCGTCTTGTATTCGCTGCTCTCCAGAAAATCTTGCAAGATGGTGGCCAATATCTTCGTACTGTCTGTACCGAGTCGACTAGCCGCCTCTTCCTTGCGTGCCAAAAGTGCCTCCATCGCATCACGTGCAGCATCTGCCATCGGCCCACGCGAAATTCGCGCAACATAAATTGCCCTACAAATATGATGCAACGATGCCTGACCAATTTCCGGCAACCAGACCACAGTGCCAGACTGCATACGATCTATTTTTTCCAGATGAAAACATTGATGACAAAAAGAACAAGCAGTCACATAATTGACAAGCTCTGTATCTTCCCGGTTTTGGCCGGTAAAATTGATTTCCTGATATTTTTGCGACTGAAAACCACAATAGCGACAAGTGTGGCCATCACGAGTCAAAACAGTGTTCTTCAAATCATCAGATATTTTATAAACATCCGAAAGAAGAACACGCCCAGCACCAGTCAAAGAACCAATGCCGGGCGTTATCCTTAAATAAGTCATACTGACCTTTTCTCTTAAAGAGTCAGCCAATGATCACGGTATAGGAGCATCCGTAAGCGCTGTGGAGGCAGTGTTTGCACTAGTATCACCCATCGTATTCAGCATCGCTTCTGCGATGAAGGGCAGTGTCAAAAGGCAACCACCAGCACCAAGGCGTATTATGCCATCTTTCATTGGCGATTGGCTAGGATTGTCAACGTGCTGTTTCAGTTTAAAGATACCAGCAACAGCAAGACCAACGCCACAAATGTAAGCAATAGTCGAAATGAAAGCAGGCAAAGATGCTGCCGATGTCCCAACATAGGCTGTAAAGCCACCCAAGTCTGCATTAGCAGCAGCCGCATAAGCATCTGAGCTTTGTCCAACCATCACGCCTGCTGTCACAGCCGCAGAAAGCCTATAAATACCATTAAATTTCTTCATCTTTTAGTCTCCTTTGTTTTACGTTGATGTTTAGTCTCTTCAGTTATATAGTTTTCATAACATAGCATCGTAGTTTCTTAGTGTAGTTTTTTAGTATAGTCCCTAGTCTTTAAGTTGAAGTAACCTTGAGAGTATAACTCTTAATGTGATTTTTAGTAAAGCTTTTTTTAGTATACATATCAATTTTTCGTGTTATATAAAAAGCACACCCGCCTTCCATGCCCACTCAAGTAAACGTAAGCCCAGCAACCCCAACTGTCGTCCCTAAGACATTCACCAAATCTCCCATATTAATCGCCAGAGCACCACCAAATAAAAACGTCAAAGACTGCGCAATAGTGGCATTTTGACTACCTTCGGCGAAGGCTCTCAAAACAAACAATCCCCTGATGAACGCAATAACGCCGACAATCATAACAAAAGTCATAAGCGACTCAATTATAGCAGAAATACTATCTCTATCCGCAGCATTGGAGATAATCGTTGGATCAATATTCGCAAAAGTGCTTATCGTCGAGTCTCCGAAAAAAGAGCCGGTGAAGGCTGCTATCATCTTGGCCCCGGAAAGCAGTGCTCCCGCAACAAACAACGTCATAATCGTACCTAATCCGGAGGGACCTCGAGGCCCATCTTGCGCCGTCTTGATCATGCGGGATATGCCAACGACTAAAAGAAGAGCACCCGAAATGTAAGCAAACGAGCTCAAAAGAATCGTCATAGGCTCCGCAATGTCCTCAATCAATTCAAAGATCATCTGATCCATCCCGCCGCCTAAAGGGTTCAGGTGACGGACAGTGCCATCAGTAACGGCTGTGGCAGCAGGGAAAAAAGATCTCCTAAGAACTTCTACCAGATAAGGCAGCGTAAACAGCATACCACCACCAGCGAATCTCTTGACACCAGCACTGAGCGGGGTCTGGCTTGGATTATCCACATGGTCTTTAAACTTGTAAATGCCAGTGATGACGTAAAAACAGCCCATTATATAAGCTATGCTGGACAAAAGAGTAGGGATTGAAGCAAATGAAGTACTGAGATTGTCGATGGTAGTGCCTATCGTTGCCGCATACGCCTGAGACATCGTAGCCAACAAGACAACAAAAGAAAAAACCATCCATTTACAAAAACGCTGAATAGTCATAAAACCTACCCTGCCCCTTATTCAACCAACATACTTATAACTATATTATAAGCATTTTTTCATGATACAGGCAAACATAAAGCTATAATAAAATCAAAAAATTTCCCGTAACTGCATGAAAGATAGCACTAAATTTAATTAACTCCGACACACTAAAATATCCAGGATTAGAGATAAATTCAGCCCAAATTTTACCATTAGTTTATTGACTGATTCTTCCACTGACACCATCCACTACCCAATACCCTGAAGAATCCTTCACAATCGCATTAATTTTGCCAATTCCATCCAGCTTCTCTCCCACCGTCACTGTGCGCAATTTGCTAGAACC
>JAGLRU010000023.1 GCA_023136145.1 Alphaproteobacteria bacterium | reverse complement strand
TAAACAACGCTAGCAAAAATCACAGCTTAAGGGTTTGTTTAACCTTTTCCAAAAAATCTCTTTAGAAGATTGGAACAAGGTTATTACAGCTGCACAACAAAGTGATCCTTTCAAACTTAAGATGTTATTGAATAAGCATAATATTACAGATGTTGATAAAAAAAACTTTAAGGATAGAACGCTTTTAATTTTTGCAGCACTGTGTGAGGCTGATCGTGAAGGTTATTTTAAAGAGCATCGTGATTTTAATCGTTTGCTAGAGCAATCAAAGCGTTTTAAAGCTACAGTTGAATTGCTTTTAGAAAGAGGAGCGTTCATAAATGCACAAGATAATGAAGGCAATACAGTTCTTGATATTATGAATTCTGCTAAATTAGAAGACAATGCTGAAAGTAAGAAAGCTTTTTTGAAGAATATGGATTTTCTGATAGAAAAGGGTGCGAAGGTAGGAGCGGAAATTCGATTACTTGAGCAAATTCGATCACTTGCGCAAAAAAGTCCGTCCCCTAGTAATCCTTGACAGTGCGTCAAAAAAATCCGGCGGTGGGCGCAGCATGTTTGGCTGAATTAGCCGACGACCGAGTTTGTATGTGTTAAAATCGTGCAACAAGATTAGGTGTGACCTATAAGTTAACAACGTCAATTTTCTCAGGCATTTTTGAGAATGTCACAGTGACTCCACGTTTTTTGAAATAGGATTGCATCATCTTGCGACCTTGTCGATTATTTTGCACAAGGCGAGAAGACGCCACATCTACACTCGTCTGATTGTTTTCTGACATAGCAGTTTTCAAATGCTGAATATGTGTATCGATATCCTCATTATCATTTTGCAGTGAGTCGTAAATGTTTTCGAGTACTTGTTCTACTGTTAATGTTGTCATAATTCTTTCTTTGTGGGTGAGGGGTTGAGTTGAAATGAGGGGCAGGGTGGTGAGAAGTTTTCTCAGAAAAACATTGTATAGTCATTGCCAAAAATAACCATACCAATTCATCGTCACCCCCCGCCAAAGGGCGGGGGCTGGTTGTGCGAAGTGGCAATAGAAGAAAAAAATTCCTACGGATAAACACAGATGAACACAGATAAGAAAGAAATCCGTGTGTATCCATGTTCATCCGTGGGGGGAATGCTTTAACCGTTTGCTGGAGAGAACTATTCTTCAGTATTTTTCTTACGCTTCCCGTATAAACGTATTTTAGACTTCGGTTCTATTTTTATTTCGCTAATAATCTGGCTACTAAATTCAACATCTGTTCTGGACATGTAACGATATATTGCTGAAGGATCTTCGATGATGGAAAACAAAGGGGAACATTTAATACTTCCTTCCACTAAATATTCTAATGTTTTGGTGGCTTCTGCGTCACAAAATTTAAATATACGATTTAAACCTTCTTGCCCTGTATCAGCACTTGCGTATAACAGTTTAAAATTGTTCGGTAAATAATATTCACCGTAGATAGGTTTTTCTTGCCTATTAAATTGGTCATGTAAGCCTAATTCTGTATCTGTAACAATAGCAAATTGCTGTCCTTCTTTAGAAGTTATAGATACATCATGTGCAATTTTTAAAATTGCTAGGCACTCTGGATTGTTAGTAACATTCCTAAATTCGAATGCATGTAATGCTTTTTCAAAATGAAAACGATAGCCTGCTCCTTCAGATAGCAATCGACAGACGATAAAGCATGAAATGGAAACTTTTTCTTCGTCTATTACTTTTGTGTTTGTATCTATAAAAAAAATTTTATCGAATTTACTCAATTCCTTGAGACCGCCAATGCTCACATGTCCTTGTTGTATATTGTATTGAGTTCTGCTTTTAGACCCTTTAGCGCGATTATGCGCTACATCTCGTTTCATATATGAAGGAGTTATTAAAGAGCCGTCTTGTCGTGTGAGTATGATATTTCCATTGGAAATATTAACGTTGGCTTTTTCACCATTAGATAGCGCACCATCAGGTAACGTAAGCTCTATGGTCATGTGAGTTTTTTTAATATTTTTATTCCTTCAAGCATAAAAATTTAGATGTGTAGTTCTAGAACTGGTTATGGTTTTAGTTTAGTAATAACTTCTCTACGGAAGCTGATTTTTTATTTTTTTTAACCCAGAATAACCAAAGCCACGTATGGGGTAAGGTTAAAGAATATAAATAATATTTTGAACAATTCGATAAACGAATAAATAGCGGTGTTAAAAGTTGTTCGTGAGATAGGGAACCACTTACTGTGTATGCTATAGACAAAATCTGTTGCGTACATAAGCATTATAGATGAAATAATAAGCATCGCTCCATTAATAATTGAGCACCATTTAAAAAACTCAGTCACTGTTTGAATATCCATTCTCTTTCTTCTTTTCCCGTTGAATACTTAAGTAGTGTATCACAGACCATGGTGAAAAGTTGAAGACTGAATGGCGGTGGATGCAGTCTACCGATAAAAAGTCTCATGGGCAATTCCCTGTTTATTAGGGAATAACAGGGAATCTTTTGGTTTCGGGAGTGTAATTATCGGACAAAAACGTCGTATAGCCCTGTGATACCGGCATTATCCGGAATTCCGGAAGAAACGTATTCAAAAAAATAACAGGGAATTTTTAAGAGGGTATCAGGGAATTTTTTGTCGGAACAGAGATAAAAATACAGCGTGTAGGAAGCGGATAGGTCGTCGAAATCGGAGTGTCTTTTGATCGAAAGAAACAGAAGCATATCGAAGGCGATGTATAATGCAGGCGTGCGTTTGAAATGACGCGCCACCTTTTTATAATAAAGGCTCATCGGGCGTTTTTGTGGGTGGAGAGTGAGCGATGAAGCTGTATTTTGCCAATAAAAACAATGAGATATTTGTGTTTTCCTGTGTCTGAAAACGTGTCATGTTTTCGGCATGAAACAATCATCGGACAAAAGAACTTTGCT
>JAGLRU010000229.1 GCA_023136145.1 Alphaproteobacteria bacterium | reverse complement strand
CGTGTCAAAATAACGATCAATGAACCTCTCATCGGAAATTATCGAAGTAAAATCGTTCCCGAATTCTCGTAAAATGCTGCCATTGCTCGAACCGTACCTTTCCCTCAAGTACATCCTGACCGCTTTCAACTGGTCGTTGGGAACAGATAGCTTAAACTCGTTCTCTATGCGAACCTTGGTACGTCCCTTCGCCATGCTCGGAAAACAAAAGATTGAAACCAAGAGTACAAACGCCACCGCTCTTAGCAAGCAGCAGTATCGTGTTAGGTTTTTCAATCCAGTTGACCCCAAACTTTGAACAATTGTTTGTTTCCGCTTCGCTGCAACATTTTGACTCCTTTTTTCTTATGTTGTCGAGATTTTTAATTTATCGGATTGAAAGAAATTCACCAAGGTTGTTTTAACAACGCTCACCCCTTTGGGGCGTTGTAAAATTACAATCCCTTATGCGCCACAGATAAAGTACGCTACAGACTTATAAAATGCGCAAACGCGCTATTACAACCGTTTCTAAAAATACTTAATCATTTCATCGAGAAGTCACTAATTCTACTGAAACGCGACTTCGCTAAAACTACGTAGTTTGCGGCTATGGACACGACCATAGCCAAGTACGCGAATTGCCTCCAACGCGGTCATACCAATCTCTAGATGTTGATCTACCCTCTCCCGATAAAATTTATCTGCCATACCAGGCAACTTAAGTTGACCATGCAAAGGTTTATCCGATACGCATAGCAGTGTCCCATAAGGAACACGAAAACGAAAACCGTTTGTGGCAATGGTGGCGGACTCCATATCTAAAGCAATAGCACGACACTGGCTCAATCGCTTCACTGGAACGCTCTGCTCCCACAATTCCCAGTTCCGGTCACCGACAGTAGCGACCGTTCCGGTACGCATAATTTTCTTCTGCTCATAGTCATCAAGCCCCGTAACTTTCGAGACGGCTCTTTCAAGGGCAATCTGTATTTCCGAGAGTGCCGGTATCGGTACCCACAACGGCACTGCATGATCCAACACGCTATCCTCTCGCACATATCCATGAGCGAGAACGTAATCGCCTAGCTTCTGCGAATTTCTCAAACCCGCGCAATGCCCAAGCATCAGCCATGTATATGAACGCAGCACAGCTACATGATCCGTGATCGTCTTGGCATTCGATGGCCCTATACCTATGTTGATAAGAGTGATCCCCATCCCGTCCGCGCGTTTCAGATGATAAGCTGGCATTTGTGGCAGACGGGCAGGCTTTGTATCCTCCGTAACGGCACATCCCGGAATGTTGGAATTGTGCGTGATGACGTTGCCGGGTTCGACAAAAGAAATATACCGACTCCTTTCCTTAGCAATTTTGGCATCGTCCGAAGGTTCCATCAGTTCCTGTCCGATTCTAACGAATTCATCAACATAGAACTGATAGTTGGTAAACATAACAAATTTCTGAAAGTGCTCCGACGTTGTGCCAGTATAATGCTTTAACCTCTGAAGGCTCAGATCCACACGCGGAGCGGTGAACAATGCTAACGGTTTCGGCTCTCCTTCCTTCCGAACATTCGTACCATTCGGAATCATATCATCCATGATCTTTAAGTCCGGCTGATCGAAAATTTCCGGTAGCGTGATTAACTGCTCCGTTGACAGGTCGCACTCCAAATGAAAATTTTCTCCAAGCGCGAAATGAAGCGGTATGGGTATGTTGCTGACTCCAACGCGCAGATCAGATTCCGGATGGTTTTTCAAGATAAGCGAAAACTGCTCCAAATAATAAGCACGGAACAAATCAGGCCGCGTCAACGTTGTACGATATGTTCCCGGGCGAGAAAGGAAACCAAACGACAGACGGTTATCAACGAAAGGGGCTTTTTTGGTCGTCACTTCTATATAAGGATAATGCGCGTGCGCAAGCCAGTCGGTCAATCCTTCCTTCGAAAATTCATGAAAAGCATATATCAGATATTCGACATTAGCGTTGTATATCTCCCCAACCCAGTTAAGTGCTCCTTCGGCATCTCTGAAGCTCTTGGTGGTCAGAAGACTATCTTTGATTGGAGTTGGTATTTTATGTCCTGTCGTCAATGTCTTGTAACCCCACTAGACTTCTCGCATAATCCTGCGCCACGAATGATCGCAAATCTTCCAATCCCTCACCTATACCTATAGCATAAACCGGTAAAGCAAGTCTTTCTGCAAGAGAAACAAGAACTCCGCCCTTTGCTGTTCCGTCGAGTTTTGTGACGATAAGCCCAGTTATGCCAACCACTTTCTTGAACAAATCAACCTGAGAGTGAGCATTCTGACCAACAGTAGCCTCCAACACCAGAACCGCCGCATGAGGAGCATCTGGAATTTTTTTCTTGATAACACGGATTATTTTTTCCAGTTCCGACATAAGGTTAGCCTTGTTCTGCAACCGACCGGCAGTGTCGATCATCAGAATATCGCTGTTATCAGCGATGGCTTTATCGATAGATTCATAAACGAGTGCCGCCGCATCCGCGCCCTCCTCTTTGGAAATAACCGGACATTCTGCACGTTCACCCCAGACCTTTAATTGCTCTACGGCTGCGGCGCGGAAAGTATCCCCTGCCGCAATCATCACCTGCTTTCCTGATTGCCTGAACTGATAAGCTAATTTACCAATGGTGGTGGTCTTGCCAGTCCCGTTCACGCCAACCATCAGAATAACAAAAGGCTTCGCACCATCAGTCACGAGAGATTTTTCGGCAGGGCGAAGGATTTTTTCAATTTCATCGGCGAGCGCACCCCTGACTTCCTCAGCGGAGACTTCCTTACCGAAACGACTTTTCGAGATTTCCGCCACCAGTTTCGCAGCGGCTGCGGGACCAAGATCGGCGGCAATCAGCAATTCTTCCAACTCCGCCAACGTTTCGGCATCAAGCTTCTTTTTGACGAAGATGTCGGTAATACCGGAGGAGATTTTGTTTGAAGACCGGCTTAAGCCCTCGCTCAACTTTTTGAGAATGCCTTTTTCCGGCTGATCTTTTTTCTTCCAGAAAGCAATCATGTTATAACCTCACCCGTCATCCTAGAGCCCGAATTTCTGACTTCACTCTATTGGCATCTTATAAAAATAGCCAAATCATAACAGCTTGAAAAGCGATATGTTTTTCATGTAATAAAAGTCAGGTTATTGTATTAGGAAAATAAAAACTTGACATGATATATACATCTGATTAAGTTAACTTAATAATAATTTTTCTTATGGAGAGCAGTAATGAGTACAGAGCACGGTGATGCTAGAGATATCGTTGAACAAGGTTTGAAAAAGGGTGATCTTGTTCTTGCTTTTCAAAGAGTTGTTGAAAAAGGAAGTATAACAGATAAACAGGAGTTGTGTGATTTAAGACAAACTTTTGAAAATGCTGCTGTGTTGATTGAAGGATTGACTATTTTAGAAGATAAGCCTGAATCAAAATTTATTTTTTCTCTTACGAAAAGCAACAAAAAGCCTCTTGAAGTATCTACAAATGTTCTCAGGAAGGATGGAAAACAATTTAATTTTTCTATAAAAAAAGATGGCTCTCTTGAAGATGATACTGGAAGAGAGATAACTACCACAGCCGATAAAACGCTCGAACGCATTGCTCAAAAGGCAAAAGTACAAAGACTGATTCCTCTGAAGAATTAAAATTCAAAGGTAAAAGCTTATCTAAACAAGCGCGCCCTTCAAATAATTCTCCGCCACACGCTCCATCTTGACCGTCACAATTTTCCCTGACGGAAGGTTACGATCAATCGTAACCTCGCTGAAATACTCCGTACGACCCTTGTTGTTTTCTTCTATCAACACAGGCAGAGATTTCCCGACCAGAGATTCCAGATGCCTGTTTAATTGTTCAATCCCGAGTTCGCGCAAACGCTTTGCACGTTCTTTCCGCACGATGCCATCCACCTGTGGCATACGGGCAGCAGGCGTTCCACAACGCAGCGAGTAAGGAAAGACATGCAGGAACGTAAGATCGCATTCCTTAACAGCACTAAGGGTGTTTTCAAACATCTCCTCCGTTTCCGTTGGAAATCCGGCGATAATATCCGCACCGAAAACAATATCAGAACGCAACCGACGCGCCTTGTCACATACATCAAACAAATCACGGCGCGAGTGTCGGCGTTTCATGCGTTTCAACACCATATCATCCCCCGCCTGCATACTTAGATGAAGGTGTGGCATCAGACGCGGCTCATCGCCAATAAGCTCCCACAAATCCCCATCAATTCCAGCTGGATCAAGCGATGACAATCGCAAACGTTTAATCTCCGGTGCCAACTCCAGCAGATGACGCGTCATTTGCCCCAAAGTCGGACGTTCCGGCAGATCAGCACCGTAAGAAGTAATATCCACGCCCGTCAGAACGATCTCCTGATAACCTCCCGCAATCAGTTTCCTCACCTGTTTAGCGATATTTCCAATCGCAACCGAACGAGAAGGCCCCCGCCCATAAGGAATAATGCAGAATGTGCAACAGTGGTCGCAGCCGTTCTGCACCTGCACAAAAGCCCGCGTTCGGTCTTCAAAGCCGCTAAGTACATTATGATCCATAATCTCCTTGACCGACATAATATCGTTCACTTGCACGCGCTCGGAGAAAGGCTCGCTCCACGACTCAGCTTTTAGTTTTATATCATTGCCAATCACCTGATCGACTTCAGGCATGTCGACAAAGCTGTCTGGATTCACCTGCACCGCGCAACCAGTGACAATAATTCGCGCATCCGGATTCTCACGCCGCATACGACGAATGGCTTGACGCGATTTACGCTCCGCCTCATTCGTCACCGCACAAGTGTTGATAATAATAGCATTATCAATACCCGCTTTCCGAGCATGATTTTTCATCACCTCAGACTCGTATGTGTTCAAACGACAGCC
Organism: Alphaproteobacteria bacterium; assembly: GCA_023136145.1. GTDB lineage: Bacteria > Pseudomonadota > Alphaproteobacteria > Micavibrionales > UBA2020 > PALSA-926. The sequence continues at coordinate 5,144 of JAGLRU010000229.1, read as the reverse complement.
AAAGGTGATTGCTTTTATATTGTCTTTGGTCTCGTGGGTCATATACCCATTCTCTCCTTTAACGTTATACTTTTAGGAAGTTCATGATCGCGTCTCTCTCTTATAGATCAGCCAATCCTTGTAAATCCCTTGAATTTCTTTCTCGAAGAAGCTAAAATTCAGTTTGTTTAGCATTTTAATGCATCGTTCATTTTCAGGATGAGTTTTTGCTATAACAGATTTAGCTGACAAACATTTGAAAGCCGCTTCGACTAAAAGTTGGCATGCTTCACGACCTAAACCTGATTTTTTATTTACACTATCGCTTGATAAAATGACCATAACTTCATATTCAATTTGAGATCCAACTAGAGATAATACAAGAGATGCCCTACCCATGAACTGGTCATTTTTTTTATCTGCTATGGCTAAAATTGAGCAATTAATTTGTTTAATTTTAGATTGAGCCTTGTCTAACCATTTTTTATCCGAGTAATTCAATTTCTTATTTCTTAAGTACTTTTGAGTTTCCTGATCTTTTTCAAGAATTAGCCATACCTTAAGATCACTTTCAATTATTGGTCTTATTTTTATTTTTTCCCCTTCAATGGGCAAAATTTCATTTACTAACTTACACACCTAATACCTCCACTTCCCCCCGATAAACCTCAGTCGCGTCGCCTGTCATTAGGATATGACCGTCACTTTCGCGCCATTCTATATCTAGTGTGCCTCCGTCGAGGATGATCGTGACTTTTCGTTCTGTCAGTCCGCGGCGCACTCCGGCAACGGCTGTTGCGCAGGCTCCGGTTCCGCAAGCTGGCGTTATACCGGTTCCACGTTCCCACACTCGCATCCTAATTTTGGAAGGAGAGATAACTTCCGCAACCTCCACATTGATCCGCTCAGGAAAAAGAAGGTTATGCTCAATTTCAGGACCGACCGCCTCAAGCTCAATATTATCCACATTCTTCACAAAAAATACCGCATGAGGATTACCTACGTTGACAGCAACTGGATTCTTTAATCCCTCGGTGGATACTGGCAAAGAAAGTGTACTTTCCTCGCAACTTAATGGGATTTCTTTCCATCCAAGATGAGCCTTGCCCATATCAACAGAAACATTGTTTCCAGCCATTTCAGCTTTCAAAATGGCAGCTTTTGTCTCCATAATAACAGCAGGTTTTTTCAATTCCTTTATCAGCAATTTTGCAACGCAGCGGGTCGCATTACCGCAAGCTCCCACTTCGCTACCGTCAGCATTGTAAATCCTCATAAAAGCATCAGTTTCCGATGATCTCGCCGAGTCAATAATAACCATCTGATCGAAACCAATCCCTGTCCGGCGATCCGCTAATTCCCGAATCCTTTCAAGCGGTATTTGAAATTTTTGCGCCCGTCCGTCAAAAATAACAAAATCATTGCCTAATCCGTGCATTTTTATAAACGTTTTTGTCATAGAAGTGTTATAACCTCATTTCATTTTCTACACAACGCCTTAAATGGTTTTTCTAATCCAAAATGTTGGCGATAAATCAATTTTTTGTCCATAAATTACTTTAAGTCATATTGATTTTTTGCCCTTAAAAAGTTTATACTGCGCCGAGTTTCTAAAACAACGATAAATTACAGAAAGCAAAGAATCGCATGTTGAATAAAAGCAGCAAGGGAATAGCTATCGGGATAGTCGTATTCGTTATCGGTTACTTCACGATCACTCTTTTTCTATCAAAAGGGAACGCTGCTCCAAATGAGCAAGTACCGGAAATACCCTCCGTCGAACAAGCAGCTTCACCCGCTCCTTCCGATAAAGCAGTGATCGAACCGAAAAAAGCCCAAAGCCTTCTCGCGCCTCCCACTGCCACCACAACTTCCTCAAAATTTGACGTGGCCGCCGCCATAAAAGACAAAGTCATTGGTAACGAAAATGCTCCAGTAACAATCATCGAATATACCTCCCTAACCTGCTCATACTGCGCATACTTCTCAGAGAAAATAAGGCCTGAAATCAAAAGGCTCCTGATCGACACTGGTAAAGCCAAGCTGATATTTCGTGACTTTCCTCTGGATAACATTGCGCTCAGGGGATCTATGATGGCTCGTTGTGTCCCCGAAGATAAATTTTTCAGCATGATCGAAGTGCTTTTTAACAATCAAAAACGATGGATAAGAAACAAAGACCCACTAGTAGGTCTCGCGCAACTTGGCAGCCTCGCCGGAATGGACGAGAACGCTTTCAAAAAATGTACACAAAACGTGGAACTGGAAACTGCCATTTTGGACGTATTACAGAAAGCGCAAAGAAAATACAACATCAGGGCAACGCCGACGTTTGTTTTCAATGATGGTGCCGAAAAGCTAACCGGTGCTAGGGACGTAGCCGAATTCGTGAAAATCGTCGATAAGCTGACGAAAGGAAAATAAGCCTGATGATGCAGTTTAACAAACTCAGGCTAACCGGATTTAAGTCGTTCGTAGAACATACCGAACTTGAAATAGATCATGGCCTCACAGGCATCATCGGCCCGAACGGATGCGGAAAATCCAATCTTGTCGAAGCACTGCGCTGGGTGATGGGTGAGAATTCCCCGAAGCGTATGCGCAGTTCAGGCATGGACGATGTGATTTTCAGCGGAACAGAACGACGCCCCGCTCGCAATACCGCCGAAGTCATCCTAACGCTTGACAATGCAGACCGCACCGCTCCAGCCGAATTAAACAATTGCGACGAATTTGAAGTCTCCCGCAAGATCGAGCGAGACGTTGGCTCCATCTACAAAGTAAACAGCAAGAACGTCCGAATGCGCGATGTACAGCTTCTATTCGCAGATTCATCGATAGGCGCACACTCGCCAGGCCTCGTCAGTCAGGGACGTATAGCCGACATGATAAATGCCAAGCCAACACAGCGACGTATGGTACTAGAGGAAGCAGCCGGCATTTCTGGCTTGCACGCTCGTCGCCATGAAGCAGAACTAAAACTACGCGCGGCAGAAACCAATTTGCTCCGCGTTGAAGATGTCTTTGGCGCGATGACCGTCCAGTTGGATGGCTTAAAAAAACAGGCTAGACGGGCATCCCGCTACCGCAATCTGAGCGGCCATATCCAAACCGCCGACGGCTCACTTCTATATTTGCGCTGGATGGAAAGCACCACAGCAGTGCAGCAGGCTTTGACTTCACTGGAGCAAACCGAAAACACGGTACGTGAAAAAACACTGATCGTCACCCGACTAACCACAGAACAAACCGAATCCGCCGCTAGCCTTCCACAGTTGCGTCAGAGCGAGGCGGAGACCGCAGCGGGGCTACAACGCCTGAACCTCACTTACGGCGGCCTTGAGTCCGAAGAACGTCAAATTACAGAAGAACGCACCAAATCCGAAAAATTGCTGCTCCAGTTCACTGCCGATGTCTCACATGAAAACATACAGAAAGCAGAAGCTGTTGAAGCCGTTGAACGCCTGAATACAGAAATCTCAGCACTTGAAGAAGCAGCGCAACGGCAGACCGGACTTGAGGAAGAATCCCGTTTGTTAACTGAAGACCAGCAGAACACCGTTGAAAAGCTAGAGAACGAACTATCGCAGTTGACCGAGGAAGTCGCCACGAAAGAAGCTGGTCGAAATGAAGCAGAACGCCGGATTCAAGACATAGAAAATCGCCATAAAAACCTCACACGCCGCAAGGAAAATCTGGAAGGCGAACGCGCAACTCTGATAGCCGATGCTCCTGCCGGAACGGAGCTTGAGGAAGTCGTCACCAGTATCACAACTGCCGAAGAGATATATCAGTCGGCAATGGAAAATTCAGACCTCGCAGAAGCCGATCGCACTACCGCAGAAGCTGAAACGCATGACGCTACCGAACGGCTCCAGACGATTCAGGGGAATTTTAGCAGGATGGATGCGGAAGCCGATGCACTTCGCCGTATCCTCCGCGATCCACAGTCCGGTTATCAGCCAGTGCTGGATCATCTCACCGTAGAACCCGGCCTTGAAAAAGCACTCGCTGCCGCACTTGGCGACGACCTTCAAGCTGCGCTCGATGCTTCCGCACCGATTTACTGGCACGATATGCCAGAAATCGCAGATACAACAGACCCACTGCCAGCCGGAGTAAAAGCACTCCCGCAGTCCGTCAACGCCCCGCACGCCCTGAACCGTGCGCTGTCGCAAATTGGCATAGTGGAGAATGCCACTATTGCCGAACAACTTATGAATGAACTGCACCCGGGTCAGTGCCTCGTTACTCCCGATGGTGGCGCGTGGCGTTGGGATGGTCTTGTAATGACTCCAGAAGCTGAAAATGCCGCCGCGATCCGTCTGCAACAAAAAAACCGTCTGACGAATATTGAGCCACAAATCACCGCCGCGCAAGATGATCTCGATGCCTCCCGCATCACGGTGGAGCAAGCAAAAGAATCCCGCGCCAATATAATTGATGCCGTGAACACAGCACGTCAGTGTTTCAAATCCGCCGACGAAACACTAAACGCACTGCGTCGCAGGCACACCCAATTATCTGGGCAATTGTCTGAAGTGACGGCGCGACTGTCCAGCCTCACCGCCTCCATAGACGATACAACGCAAGAAGCAACCTCACTTTCCGCGCAGATAGAGGAGGCTAGGCTGTCCTTCGATGCCATGCCCGATACAGCAGAGAGTCGCGAGAAAATCTCCGTTTTCAAAACAACCCTAAGCAAACAACGTCAGACACTTACCGAACAGCAAACGATTTACGCAGAAATTCGCCGCGAAGGTGAAAGCCGCACACGCCGCAAAGTACAGATTCAAAGCGACACTGAAAATTGGAACGGACGACTGGAACGCATTGGCCTACGCCTGATCGAACTCAAAGGACGCATTCAGCAGGAACAGAACATCCTTGACCGCCTCGCCGGACGACCCGCGCAAATCGAAGAAGAAAAACAATCGCTGATGAGCCTTATTTCCAACGCGGAAACAAAACGTCAGGAAGCCGCTGATATTCTCATATCTTCCGAAAACACCGCCGCCGAACTACAACGCAAACTCCACACAGCCGAAAGCACCCTTTCTGATAACCGCGAGACGCGAGCGATGGCGCAAGCTGGAGTCAATACCTCGCAACATACGCAAAGCAGCATCGAAACGCAGATTCAGGAAAAATTCTCCTGCACACCG
>JAGLRU010000228.1 GCA_023136145.1 Alphaproteobacteria bacterium | reverse complement strand
TCGATCAGGAGATTGAAGCTGGAAATCTAGTTCGCATCATTAGTGATACAGACAAAAGCCTTATTTCCGGCGTGGAGATATTTGATGTCTACACAGGCAAGGGGGTAGATGCCGGAAAGAAATCCGTTGCCCTCGCTGTAACGCTGCAGCCTGTCAAAAAAACCCTTACCGATGAAGAAATTTCCGCACTTTCAGCAAAAATCATTGAAACCGTGCAGAAGCAGACAGGCGGGATATTGAGGGGATAATAACAAAGACAATACATACTGGTAAGGATGGAGCAATGCAGCGTAAGGCGATGACTTTTCTTCTCTGGCTCGCGAATGTTCGTGGAGCAACGGCTGTAGAATATGGTATTATCGTAGCAGCGATTTCTGTTTCTATTATGGCACTTCTATTTTCAATCGGAGATAATTTTACAGATGTGTTTGAAGTAATATCTTCATATTTGGTGAGAAACCTCTGATTTAAAAATATAATACTATAGATCGGCTCCCCCGCCATGCGCGGGGGTCTGGAAGCGCGTCTGTGCGTCTTATGAGTCTGTAATGACGGCTGGACAGCCTACCGGATGCCCGCGTAAAGCGGGCATGACAAGTTGGGGCATGTCATTCTGAGCAAAGAGAGGAATCTGTTTTTGGTGCAACGAACCAGATCCCTCGTCATGCTTCGCACTCTGTCGGGATGACAATAAAGGAAAAGTTTTTATATATCGTCACCCCACCCTTATTTCGGGAGCAGGGACGCATAAAATCCCCAAGCGGAAGCGTTGGTATTGCTTACGCAGAGACGCGGGATATTGACGCAAGACGCGCAGTTTCCGTTATCGATTGTTATCGCAGTCCCCGCAAATAATAAATCAAAGTCCGCTGTTGTCAGTATCGGGGGAACGGCTGTTGATCCGGTCAGAATTTTATTGATTTTTTGACAAAGGGATTCAGAGGAGATTTTGGTGGTGAATAGGATGTCGCCGAGCGTATCCGTCGCGCCGACCCCCGTCACGATAGAGGCTTTGCTGATGTTGAAATCGGTGGCAACGGCTAAACTGCTGCTTGAACTGGCGGACATAGGAGTGATTCCGCCGCCAAAAGGGTGATAAATCTTTAAGCTATGAGGAGATGTTTCAAATCCGATATCTTCCGGCTTGAGAGTGGACAGGTTGAGATAGAGGGTAGCGGCATCCTCTCCGTTTACGACCATCTGGTGAAGAGCACTGCTGAGGGTGGCGGATTGCGTTAGCATACGGGAAATTTCATCATCTTGTGCCTGCCGTGACAGAGTATCGGATTGTAGTTCGGAAGACTTCGACACCATCTGTGTAAGAAGTGCTAAGGCAATAATGCCGATTAATATAATGAACAGAACATTTCCGCCTTCTTTCCCTTTTGGGCGGCGTGGGCGATGGAACACTTTTTTGTTATTTTCCGATATTGACAAAAGATAGCTCCACTCCAACCAATCATTATAAAGCATTTATATGGTTGTATTAATAAGTTTTTGCAACCCCATGATTTTATTATAAAAAAATGAGTGATACTGTCTAGCTTTATCTTTAGACAGTAGGTTATTATATATTTCAGACTTTAAAGGTACGTCGCATGAAGAATTCTGTTTTGAAAATATTTTTTTTGATAGTCGTTGTCGTGGTATCGGGATTGTTTTGGTATCAGAAATATGTGTATTTTCCTGCCTTGAAACAACTCGTTTCCGACGTTTACAGGCAGTCCGATTCGAAAGAACCTCCCCAAAAAGGACACGGTGGGCCTATGCCTGTTGGTGCAACGCCAGTTGAAGTAAAAGATCTCGCAGTTGTGATTGACGCTATAGGAAATTTGTCGGCTGGAGAATCAGCTGAGATTCGCGCCGAGATTGCGGGGGTGATTAAATCCATAAACTTCTTGGAAGGTCGCTTTGTTAAAAAAGGGGACAGCCTTGTAGATATTGATGACGAACTGATTCTCGCTGAACTGATGAAAGCGGAAGCAACGTATAAAGTTCGTCAGGCGTTATTTGAACGTAATAACAAATTGAAATTATCCGGATATATTTCAAAGCAGGAATGGGAACAGAGTCGGGGCAATTTGCAGGAAACACTGGCGGATGTTGAATCCGCACGCATCAGGCTTGGTAAAACTAAAGTGCGAGTTCCTTTCGATGGGCTGGCTGGACTGCGTGATTTCAGTGTTGGGGACTATGTTCAGGTCGGTCAGCTTTTGACAACGCTGGATGCCGTTGATCCGGTGAAGATCACTTTTTCTGTTCCTGAAAAAAATTACGGTAGTCTTATGCCTGAGCAAAAGGTTTCCTTTTCAGTGGATGCGTGGCCGGAAGAGATTTTTACCGGAGAGATTTACGCCGTTTCGCCGCGCATCAATAGGAATACGCGCAACTTTGATATTAGGGCGACTATTTCAAACGTCGATGGGCGTTTGAGTCCTGGCATGTTTGCGAAGGTTAATATCGTTATTGACGTTCATAAAGGAGCATTGCTAGTTCCTGAACAAGCGATTATTCCTAGGGGAAATGATAATTTTGTTTTTGTGGTGCGGGAAGGCAAGGCTGTTCTGCAAAAAATCAGAACCGGCCTTCGTCAGACGGGGATGGTTGAAGTTACTGATGGACTTGCAGCAAACGAACCCATAGTGATGACTGGTCTTATGATGTTGCGAGATGGGATGAAAGTAATGGTGCTAACGCCGTGACATTACCTGAGTTTTGCATTAAACGGCCTGTTTTCGCGACCGTCATTAATATCTTCATAATCCTGCTTGGAATAACTGGTTATACCCGTCTGACCATTCGCGAATACCCGAATATAGATGAGCCTGTTATAACTGTGCAGACCGTTTATTCCGGCGCAAGTGCAGAGATCATCGAAAGCCAGATCAGCAAGCCATTGGAAGATTCTTTGGCGGGGATCGAGGGGATAGAGGTCATGTCTTCCGTCAGTCGTGCGGAACGGAGCCAGATCACTCTTAGATTCAAGCTAACGCGCAATCCAGATGATGCAGCTAGTGACGTGCGCGATAGGGTCAGCCGAGTTCGTGGGCAACTGCCGGACGAAGTTAGCGAACCAGTTATTTCCAAGGTTGAGGCTGATGCCCAGCCGATCATTTATATGGCGTTTAACAGCGTTCGTCATTCCGCTATGGAAATCACCGATTACGCAGACCGCTATGTTAAGGATAGGGTGCAGAACGTCTCCGGCGTGGCCAGTGCAATTATTCTGGGGGAACGGCGGAAATCCATGCGTATATGGCTGGATCCGCAGCGACTGGGTGCTTATAAACTGACACCGCAGGACGTTGAAAATGCGATCCGCAAGCAGAATGTTGAGATTCCGGCGGGGCGGATTGAAGGTATGTATCGGGAATTTACGGTGCTGTCCGAAACTGATCTGAAAACTCCGGAACAGTTCGATGCCATTATTCTCAAAAATACAGATGTCGGTTTTGTGCGTTTGAGAGATGTCGCTCATTCGGAAGTGGCTCCTGAAAACGAACGACGCGTGGTGCGTTTTAACGGTAGAAATGCGGTAGCACTTGGGGTAATTAGGCAATCGACGGCGAACCCGCTGGATGTTTCAAAGGGTATTTACGAAGTTTTGCCAGAGATCGTTCGATCACTTCCAGAGGGGATGGAGCTGAGTGTGGCTTACGATACTTCCGTCTTTATCGATAGGTCGATAAAAGAGGTTTATTTTACCATCGCTGAGACCGTGATATTGGTCATATTGGTGATTTTCTTCTTTCTCCGCAATCTTCGTTCAACGATCATTCCGATCCTTACCATTCCTATTTCACTGACCGGCACGTTTATGATTATGTATGTACTTGGTTACAGCCTCAATACCCTTACGCTGCTGGCATTGGTGCTGTCTATCGGTCTTGTTGTTGATGATGCGATTGTTGTGCTGGAAAATATTTATCGCCATATCGAGGAGGGGATGGCTCCGTATAAGGCCGCCATGCAGGGCAGTCGGGAAATTGTTTTTGCCGTTATCGCCATGACTTTGACTCTGGCTGCTGTGTTCACACCACTGGCTTTTAGCACTGGTAAGACAGGTAGGCTGTTTATCGAGTTTGCTGTGACGTTGGCGGGAGCGGTCATTATTTCAGGCATTGTCGCGCTGACTTTAACGCCGATGCTGTGCTCTCGTATTATGAAGAAGGAGAAAAAACACGGTGCGGTTTTCAACGCGATTGAGCGTTTTTTTCATGTCGTATCGGTAGGATATGACGCGACTTTAAGCTGGTCATTGCGGCATCGGTTGGTGATCGTGTTTATGGGGCTTCTTATTGCTGGTAGCGGTGGTGGCCTTTTTACTCTCTTGAAATCTGAATTGGCACCGACGGAAGATCGTGGAACGATTATCACCATTGCCGTTGGCTCGGAGGGATCGACTATCGGCTATATGTCTGATTGGATGTTGAAGCTGGATCCCGTTTTTAAGTCCGTACCGGAAATGGACATGTCTTTTATCGTGGCTGGAGTTCCGATTGTATCGCAGGGTATTTCCTTTATTGGCCTTAAGCCGTGGGAGGAGAGGATGCGCAGTCAGCAGGAGATTGTGGCGGCATTGGCACCAAAGATTTTCATGGCGACACCCGGCATCATGGCCTTTCCGATCAATCCGCCGTCGCTTGGCACCAGTCCTAGAAGCAAAGAGGTGGAGATGGTTTTGCAGTCGGGGCTGGCTTATCGCGAATTGGGGGGTATCGTTGATTCTTTCTCCAGAGAGGTGACAAAGTATCCTGGCCTCGTCAACGTAGAGACTGACCTGAAGCTTAACAAACCGCAGATTTCAATCAGGGTTGACCGTGACAAGGCAGCAGCTGTTGGGCTAGATATTGATGTTGTAGGGCGTACGCTTGAGACACTTCTCGGCGGTCGCAAGGTGACGCGGTACAAAGATATGGGTGAGCAATATGATGTGATCGTTCAGACCAGTAGCGACTTGCGCGCAAGTCCGCAGGATTTGGCCGATATTTACGTTCGCAACTCGATGGGGGAGATGGTCAGGTTATTGAATATCATCTCTTTCAGTGAAACTGTAGCACCGCGTGAGCTGAATCACTTTAATCAGTTGCGTGCAGTTAAGTTGACGGCGAATCTCGCGCCCGGATACGCGCTTGGTGAGGCACTGGACTGGCTTCAGAAAGCGGCTCATGAAAATTTACCGCAGAGTGTTACGGTCGATTTTGACGGGCAGTCACGCGAGTTTATACAGTCAAGTGCTGGTATTTATATGACATTTGTGCTTGCGCTGGCTTTCATTTATCTTATCCTTGCCGCCCAGTTCGAAAGCTTTGCAAGTCCGTTCATCATTATGCTGTCGGTTCCGCTTTCGATGACTGGCGCGTTGCTGGCACTTTATCTAACTGGAGGCACGCTGAACATTTACAGTCAGGTGGGCATGGTGACTCTGATTGGTTTGATTACTAAGAATGGTATCCTGATCGTTGAGTTCGCTAATCAGCAGCGTGAGCAGGGGAAAAAGGTTATGGAAGCGATTCTGATCGGAGCAAACCTGCGTTTGCGTCCCATACTGATGACAGCGGGATCGCTGATTTTGGGAGCAGTACCTTTGGCAATGGCGAATGGTGCCGGAGCTGAAAGTCGTCACCAGATTGGATGGGTGATTATCGGCGGCATGACGGTCGGAACGCTCTTTACTTTGTTTGTCATTCCTGTTGTCTATAGTCTTGTTTTCGGTCTAAAGGAATCGGATGTTCTTCAAGCCGCCGGACAAAAAAACTTGCATCTTTAATCTCGTTCCCGAAAAAATTTAAAAAAGGTAGTTTAAATTGTTTGAAATTGATTTTCTCAGTATTATAAATTTGAGCGGTTTCGAACTGGTAGGTTTGCTTTTTGGTTTAATGTTATTAGGTTCGATAACCGGTTTTTTATCAGGCTTATTGGGTATCGGTGGTGGAGTAGTATTAGTACCGGGACTTCTTTATATTTTTCAATTGCTTGATTTCCCGGAAAAACATTTGATGCATATGGTGATAGGCACTTCTCTTAGTATTATAATTCCTACAGGTCTTACTTCTGCATTTTCACATTATAAAAAGGGTTCTTTTCAGAAAGATATATTTTTTAAGTTAGGAACAGGCATTATTTTCGGGGTTCTTCTTGGAACGCTGCTTGCCAGTTATTTGTCCGGAGACATACTACGTATTATATTTGCATCAGTTATGATGCTTTTGTCGATTGTGATGTTTGTTAATTTAAAAAAACATACTTTTTTAAAGGTTGTACCGTATAAGCCATTGGCTATCACATATGGCTTTTTTTCAGGATGCATTTCAACGCTTATAGGTATTGGAGGTGCGACATTAAATGTGCCCTTTATGGTTTTTTGTAAGATTCCGGTTCATCAAGCAGTTGGTACAGCCGCAGCGTTATCGACAATCATATCTCTACCTGCAATGATTGGATTTATAGCTATCGGTTTGGATAAGCAAGGGTTGCCGCCTTTTACATTTGGGTATGTGAATTATCTGGCTTTTTTGACAATTATACCAACCAGCACATTATTGGTTCCTTTCGGTGCTTCTATATCTCATAAAGTTACAGTCAAAAATTTACGCAGAATATTTGGTATTTTTATGATACTGGTTGCTCTTAAAATGTGGGAAAATGTATGGGATTTTTTATAAACATTCTTGATTTTGTTGACTAGAAAAAAAAGATGGCGAACAGGAGCAGCCATGAGGTGGTGACGAAATGCCAATACCATACAACCGCTTTGAAAGCGAAATGGCTTTTCGGCGTAAATCGCCCCTTCAGTGAGCGGAACATACATACGGCAAGAAAAATGCTTCCTGTAAGTGCGTGTAGGCAGTGAATGCCAGTTGCCGTATAAAAAGTGGAGGAGGGGTCGTCGTTTTTAAAATAAAGCGTCGCGATACCGTATTCATACGCTTGAAATAAGGTGAATGCCAAACCGAGCAGGACGGCGATCATTAGTGCCTTGGCGGTTTCTTTTCGATTGCCTTCCAGAACGGCTTTACGCGCCCAAGTGACTGCACAGCCGGAAAGCAGAATGACCATTGTCATTAGAAAAGGTAGATTGGTGGACTGAAGTACTTCGACTTTTCTTGCATCCCAGACAAGTGCGGAGAAAAATAGTGCATTCAATAAAATGAGTACGACTACGCCGACGCGCAGGCGAATGCTGGCAGGAGGGGAGGGGATGATGTCCACGACGGTTTCCCGCAGGACATCTTGCCACCACTCCCGTATGGAAGCCAGCATAACGGTAGATATCAGCAAAAGTTCAATTATGCCGATATATAACCCTTGTGATCCGTCGTTGCTTATAAATATGGTTGATTGTCCTAACATTTGCCGAGATTATCGAGTTTATTATAAGATTTTTCAACATATCTTTTAGATTCCGAAGATGGAGCAAAATTAAGAGTTTTTTAGTGTTTTACTTTTTATTGACAAAAGGGCTGTGGCTACTGTAGCATAATTACTTATTCTTATGAACAATCCATATATTGAGGAGACTAGTCATGGAAGATGATTTCTCTAATGCTGCTGAGAAGACTACAAAAAGTAAACAAAAAATTAGAGATGATTATGACAGGAAAGTTAAGCCACTCATTGAAAAGTTGTGTCATCGTTTAGAAAGGGACGGCGGAAAGTTTGAGGAATTATTTCCAGTAAATGATGGGGATTTTTTGATAGGTATTGGATATCGTGTCGAAGGTTCTCTCGTTAGTAAGATTGGATTTAATATATAGTACTTCGTATTAAGAATCAAACATGATATAGTCTTTCTATGACTTATCAAACTCCTCATAGGATTGCCGTTTTATCCTTCATTAAAGACGGTGGAAGTAAGGTTGAAGCAGCGCGGTTATTCAAGGTTTCGCGCGATACAA
>JAGLRU010000227.1 GCA_023136145.1 Alphaproteobacteria bacterium | reverse complement strand
TTCATTTAGACTCTTTTATAGAATATAAATACAATATAGAAGAATTTTTTCAGGAATGGTGAAAAACCGAAAATGACAGTAAAAACAGCCATAATTATTCCGGCGCGTTATGCCTCTACGCGGCTGCCGGGCAAGCCGTTAGTTAAGATTGCCGGACGAACTATGCTTGAGCGCGTTGTACGCATTGCAGAGGCGGCGGCTGATGGGATGGAGGATGTTTCTGTACTCGTCGCAACGGATGATGACAGGATTTCAAAACATTGCGAAGATATAGGTGTTCGTTCTGTTATGACACGGCCTGAATGCCAGAGCGGAACGGATCGCGTTGCTGAAGCCGTCCGGCAGATGAAAGAGAAGCCGGATTTTATTCTCAATATGCAGGGCGATGCTCCACTGACTCCGCCGGATTTTCTCCGTGAGATGCATATTTCTTTTACATCCATGCCTTGTGATGTCGTTACGCCAGTCACGCAATTGACATGGGCGCAACTTGACAAACTTCGGGAAGATAAAAAGATCACCCCTTTCAGCGGAACTTGCGCGGTTTTTGATCAAAATACTGGCGCGGCTTTTTGGTTTAGCAAGAATATCATTCCTGCACTCCGCAAGGAGAAAGACCTGCGAGTAGCCGGGGATTTAAGCCCCGTGTTCCGGCATATTGGACTCTACGGTTATTCCGCGAAGATGCTGGAGATTTACAATGTTCTGCCGGAAGGACGGTTTGAAAAACTCGAAGGGGTGGAGCAATTGCGCGTGATTGAAAATGGATACACTATTCGATGCGTGCCTGTGGACTATAAGGGACGTGCAAATATGTCCGGCGTGGACAGCCCGGAAGATGTGTCGCGCGCTGAGGAATTGATAGCAAAACATGGAGAGCTTGTAAGATGAGCAAAACGCTTCTGATAATTGCCCGTCATGGAAATACCTTCGCTCCTGAAGATACTGTCACGCGGCTTGGTAAAACGGATTTGCCGCTTGTCAAAAGTGGGCTGGAGCAGGGGCGGAAGTTGGGGCGTTATCTCAAAAATGCGGGTTTGGTTCCTGATGTGATTTTCACCTCAAGCCTTAAACGCACGGTTCAGACGGCTGAACAAGCGCAATCAGAAATGGGAACATCCCTGCCGGCACCTCCTTTAGAGATTTTCAATGAAATCGACTATGGTCCAGACGAGAATAAGCCCGAAGGAACCGTCGTCGCTCGCCTTGGCGCGGATGTTATCAAGGCGTGGGATACGGAGGCTGTTGTGCCAGACGGCTGGAAGATCAACCCGGAAGTTATCACTCAGAACTGGAGGGATTTTGCAGCAGACGTGCTGAAAAATCATACAGGAAAGAAGGTGCTTGTTGTCACCAGTAATGGTATTGCGCGGTTTTCTCCGCACCTGACTGGTGATTTTAAAGGCTTCCTATCCACCAACAGTATAAAAATTGCCACTGGTGCTTTGTGTATTTTTGAATATGACAGTGCCGTGCCTTGCTGGGTTTGCAAAGAGTGGAACCTAAAGCCGGGGTGACTTAT
>JAGLRU010000226.1 GCA_023136145.1 Alphaproteobacteria bacterium | reverse complement strand
CTTAATGAATTTATATGACGGTTTATGATTTACTGCATTCTAGCAATTGCCAGAACGACAATCGAGTTCTATGTAAACCATAACCTTTAAACCTGTTGCGTCTTTGCAACAGTGCGAAGCTTTTGTCACAGTAGGATGCGAGTATGCGTTGACCTTGTGATGAAAGTCTCTTATTCCTCTGAAAGAGACAATGCGATGTGGCTTATGCGCCGTGTTCAAGAGTCTAGAAATGAACCGCCCTTGTTTGAGAAGGGCAATTTGGAGGAAATATCAATGAAAAAACTTTTGCTCGTAACGACAGCACTTGTTGGTGTGACTATGATGTCTGCACCGGCTGTTGCTGCAAATATCAATCTGGATCTCAGTGGCTATCTGAAATTTTATGGCGTTTATGCCGATAACGATGAAGCAGCAGCTGATTCCCGTTATGACGCTGAGTTCCGTCGTAATAGTGAACTTCACTTTATGGGCGAAACCACGCTTGACAACGGCCTGACCGTTGGTGCTGTTACTGAACTGAGAATTGCTGATGGCGATAACAGCGTTGTTACGGACGAAGTCTACGGTTATTTTTCCGGTCAGTGGGGTCGTGTTAACCTCGGTGTTGAAGACGGTGCTGCCTATTTGCTGCAAGTTGCTGCTCCTTCTGCTGATTCAAACATTGATGGCATAAGCGTTTCTATTCAGGCACTTGACCCTCTTACAAATCAAGGCACTCTGGCACAAAACGATGGTGGTTTTGCCGATGACGTTACCACATGGGATTATCAACATGCTGATTTTGAGGCAACGGATCGCCTGACATACTTGACGCCGAAATTTAACGGCTTCCAAGCTGGTGTTTCTTATGCTCCCAAAAATGGTGGGACTTCAAGCAATGCTGCGATGGCTGGAGACGATAGTTCAGCCCTTCTTAACGAATCCGAGAACTTGTGGGAAGTGTCTGCCCGTTGGGACGGAACTGTTCAAGGTTTAGGTATTGGTGTTGGTGCTGGATATAGTACAGCATCTCAGGAACTTGCTCCTGTTACAGGTACTGATGGTGTTGGTGCTGCTCTTGCGACTGTTGCTGGAGAGTACTGGTTTAACGATGCCCCGTCTACTTGGAATGTTGGCGCAAGCGTTGCCTATAACGGCTTCTCTCTCGGTGCAAGTTATCTGGCTACTGACACTTCACGTGCTGGGCAAACCATTGTTGCTACTGACTTGGCTGTCAACGTTGCTACCGGTGACGTTGACCGTGACACTTGGGTTGTCGGCGGTGCGTATGACAATGGTCCGTACCATGTCGGAGCAAGCTACTTGAATCAGCAAACAGACTACGATGCTCTTGCGATCGGTGCTAATGCTGATAACATCGCAGCTGGCGAGTTCGAAGTTGAGAAGTTCACAGTTGGTGGTGGTTACACTTTCGGCCCCGGAATGACCTTCCGTGGAGCGATTGCTTGGGGCGAATTCGATGCTCCTGGCGCGAACGATAATGACTTTACACAAGTTACAGTTGGTACAGACATCCAGTTCTAATCAATTGACTTGATACTGATTAAAGAGAGGGGTGCCTTCGGGCACCTCTTTTTTTTGCAACAAAACCCCGTTATGCCCGCTTTACGCGGGCATCCAAAAGACAGTCTGGCCGTTATGTAGATTCATAAGACGAGTGGACACGCTTCCAGACCCCCGAACAAGTCGGGGGTGACGTGTGAAAGGATTCTTAATAAAGGCTTAATTCTACCTCTGTATCTCCCCCTTATATTTAAATATCTCGTCTTGCGCTGGAATAACAAAAGATGCTTAAATTCATTACAGTGAAACAAATTTAGGGGGGATATTTTTATGCAGAATAACGATCCAGTTGTGATTGTTGGTATGGCGCGGACGCCGATGGGTTCATTTCAAGGGGAACTGGCTGGATTCACTGCTACTGACCTCGGCAAGGCTGTTATTGAGGAGGCAGTAAAGCGTTCCGGTCTAAAGGTAGATGACATTGATGATGTTATTATGGGGTGCGTTCTTTCTGCGGGACAGGGGCAAGCACCTGCGCGTCAAGCAGCTATAATGGCAGGACTACCTGACTCAACTGGAGCCATGACCATCAATAAAGTATGTGGCTCTGGTATGAAGGCAGCGATGTTGGCGCATGATAGCCTGTTGGTAGGTACATCTTCGATTATGGTAGTGGGTGGCATGGAGAGTATGTCCAACGCTCCTTATCTTCTGGATAAGGCGCGTGCCGGGTATCGGCTTGGACATGGTAAGCTGTACGATCATATGTTCCTTGATGGTCTGGAAGATGCTTATCAAAAAGGACAGGCGATGGGTGTGTTTGCTGACGAAACAGCAAAGAAATTACAAATCACACGGGAAGAACAGGACGAATTCGCGCTTACATCTCTTGCTCGTGCGCTGCGTGCCGTCAAAGAAGGTGATTTCAAATCTGAAATCGTGCCGTTAAAAATGAAGACGAGGAAAAAAGGCGAAGTTATTATTAGTGAGGATGAAAGCCCCAAAAGAGGCAGGCCAGACAAAATTCCAAAGCTGAGACCTGCATTTTCGCCGGACGGAACAGTAACGGCTGCAAGTTCCAGTTCTATTTCGGACGGAGCGGCGGCGATGGTGATGATGCGTATGTCTGAAGCGAAAAAGCGTGGACTGAAAGTTATCGCCGTTGTAAAAGCTCACGCAACTCATTCACAGAAACCGTCAGAATTTACGTTGGCACCAATTGAGGTTACTCGTAAGGTGATGGAAAAGGCGAGCTGGAGTGTCGAGGATGTTGAGTTGTTTGAAATCAATGAAGCCTTTGCCGTTGTTACGTTAGCAGCGATGCGTGGGCTGAATTTGCCACACGATAAAGTGAACGTAAACGGCGGTGCTTGTGCTCTTGGTCATCCCATCGGAGCTTCGGGAGCGCGGATTATCGTGACACTGCTTTCGGCATTGGAAAAGCGCGGTCTGAAAAAGGGCGTGGCTTCTCTCTGCATTGGCGGCGGTGAAGCGGTGTCGATGGCTCTTGAATTGGCGGAGTGATCCGGGGAATATAAGGGTTGTTATTGTTTTAGTTTTAGGACTTATAACGTCACCCCCGCTTTATGCGGGGGTGATGGTCTGTAACGAACTGAAAAGATTTTTTTGATGAGTGCGAATCTTGGAAAAAAACCCAAAAAACAACCTCGAAAAAAGCGGTCACAAAAAAAGCGATCACGGAAGAAGAAGACACGGAATTATAGCCTATGGGTTTTGTGGGGACTGGTCGTCTGCCTAACGGTTGCGGTTTATTTTCTTTATGATTTGCCGCATATTGATAGGGTCAAGCCGCTGGACGTTAAGCCTAGCATTGCTCTTCTCGCAAACGATGGAACGCTGATAGCCCGATACGGCGGAATACAGGGCGATAAAATTGAGATGATTGATGTTCCGCATCATTTGATTGAGGCGGTATTGTCTGTAGAGGATCGAAGATTTTACAGTCATTTTGGGATCGATCCTAAAGGGCTGGCGCGGGCTATATGGGTAAACGTCAGGGCGTTGAGGTGGGTGCAGGGTGGTTCGACCATCACCCAGCAGCTCGCTAAAAATATGTTTCTGACTCCAGAAAGAACGATTCGCCGTAAGGTGCAGGAAGCACTTATGGCGTTTCAGATAGAGCGTAAATTCACCAAGGATGAAATTCTGCTTGCTTATCTAAACAGGGTTTATTTCGGTTCCGGTGCGTATGGTGTTGATGCCGCCGCAAAAACCTATTTTAGCAAGCCGGTGTCGCGGGTGACTCTGTGGGAAGGGGCGGTGCTGGCGGGGCTTTTGAAAGCACCTTCTCGTTTCTCTCCTGCTGCCCATCCAAAAAGGGCGGCGGCGCGGGCGAAAGTTGTGATCGGGGCTATGAAGGATGCGGGATATATTGATGCTAAAAAGATGTCTCGGGAAATAGGGAAGATCAGGATTCGGAAGGTTCGGTCAACGAGTAAGAACATTAATCGTTATTTTGCCGACTGGGTGATAGGTCAAATAGATGGATTCCTCTATGCGACGGACAGTGACATCGTGGTTAGGACGACGTTAGATTCGAAGTTGCAGCTTATGGCGGAAACGAAGCAGAAAGCGTTGTTCAAAAAGTTTAGTTCGCAGAATAAAATATCGCAGGTGGCTTTGCTAACGGAAGCTTATGACGGTGCTGTTTTGGCTATGATCGGAGGAGTCGATTATGCCGCCAGCCAGTTTAATCGGGCAACGCAGGCGAAGCGTCAGCCGGGATCTGCCTTCAAGCCCTTCGTATATTTGGCTGCGTTGGAAAGTGGGCTTGATCCAGATACCAAAATTGAGGACGCGCCAATCAAAGAAGGGGCTTACCGTCCCGCTAACTATGCGGGTAAATACTACGGAACTGTGACATTGACGCAGGCACTGTCGCGTTCTATGAACACGGCGACGATCCGCCTTCTGCGATTGGTGGGTGTTTCGCGGCTTCTGGATGTCGCTGATCGTATGGGGTTTGCCAACAGGCCAAAGCCAGAATTGGCAAGCGGTCTAGGCACGAGCGAGGTTAGTCTGTTGGAGTTGACTAGTGCTTATGCCGTTATCGCCAATGGCGGTGTTGCCGTTTGGCCTTATGCTGTTCTTTCAATTAGTGATGCTGAAGGGCGGTTGCTGTATAAGCATGAACACCCAGAGCGGGCGCAAGTGTTTTCCGTCGGGGACATCAAGGAACTGGACGGAATGCTGAAACAGGTTGTCGCAGATGGTACTGGTAGGGCGGCGCAGTTGTCGCGGTATTCTGCCGCTGGTAAAACAGGTACAACGCAGAATTATCGCGATGCTTGGTTTGTTGGCTATACCGGAAAATTCGTTACAGGCGTGTGGATGGGAAACGACGACAATGCGTCAATGAATCGTGTTACCGGTGGCAAATATCCGGCGCAGCTTTGGCATGATTATATGAACGCAACGCTCGATTTTAATGTTCCAGTTTTTGTTCCGAAAGCGTATTTGTCAACGCATAAAAAAACAATAGGCAGTGAATTTATTCGTATGTTTTGGGATTAGAACACTATACTGGTTGGATTGAAGTTGTTTCCTGTAGTGGCTTATATGGAAAGAAAGGCTTGATAAGCTGTATGCAAAGCGAAGGTTCATGTTAAAGTTTAAAAAGAGATATACCATGTTAGCCAAAGGAAAAACGGTCATGCAAAAAATCGAACTCAAGGAAACAGGCGCAGGGTGTGAAGTTTGACATTGAGTGATGTGAACAAATGAACGCAGGAATTGTCATTTTGCAAGATGGAACGCCATGTATCGTTTATGATGATGAGCTTCCTTATCCAGTGCGACATGTTGAATTTGATTACGAAGATCATCGAATCACTCTCATTTATGATGTTCCCGGAACAAAGGAGAAGCAGGGTCAGAAATTTGATTATCCTCTCGATAGTCGTTTTTTAAGTCTTCTGGAAGAAAACGGAAAAGTGGCTGTGGCTTTCGTAAAAAACGATCAACTTGTTGATCTAAAAGAATATTCTGTAATATTTCTAAACAAGTAATAAATCATTGTTAGACAAAATAATAGCTTTGGGGAAAATAGGATTAATCGTTGGATTGATTATATGGTTGCAGAATTTGTTAATTGTGTTAAAATCGATCGTGGGAGGATTTTTAATTATGATTGGTAATAAACTTGGAAAAGGTGCTGCTGCTCCTCTGCATGGAGATGATAATATTAGAAAGGTGCTTAATTTTGCCTTTGCGTTGGTTGGTTTCAAGATGTTGAATGGATTAGCTAATAATGTTGCTAATACGCTTGACAATAAAATTATAGCAAAGCTGACCAACAAACCTGGAATTGGTCCCAGTATGCCCTCACCTCATTCTCCTCGTGGGTTTTAGGTAGGTAGGGTAGCGGAAGAATCCGGTTGGGGGAGAAGAGAAGATGATGAGAAACATCGTAGGAGACATCGGAACAGCCTTCAATAAACGGGAAGTAGAGGCTAGTGAAATAGCCTTGCGGGCTTTTAATGATGGAGACTTTCCAAAAGCAGCCGTTCATTTTAAAAAAGCAGCGGATGCAACGGAGTATCCTCTCAATAAGTTTGTGTACAATGGACATGCTGCTGACGCCGTAAGAAAAAGCCTTTCTAGTTGCGGAAGTAATCCGAGCAAGCAACAGGTAGTTGGAAAGCTTGGTGCTGCGTTAAGTTTGTACAATTAAGACTTTCGATTTAAACTAATATCAAGATTTACTAATCCCATGAAAAAACCTGAATTACTTTCCCCCGCAGGATCACTAAAGTCCATGCGTTATGCTTTTGCTTACGGAGCGGATGCTGTTTATGCAGGTCTGCCACGTTATAGTCTACGTGCCCGCAACAACTCCTTTAAAAAAGACGTTTTGGCGGAGGGGATTGCGGAAGCTCGCAGTCAGGGCAAAAAGTTTTACGTTACAGCCAACCTTTTCCCGCACAATGCGAAAGTGAAAACTTTTCTGATTGATATGGAGCCTGTCGCTGATATGAAGCCGGACGCGCTTATTATGGCCGATCCGGGATTGATTATGATGGCGCGTGAACGCTGGCCGGAAATTCCGGTGCATCTTTCCGTGCAGATGAATACGGTCAACGCAGCCAGTGTTAAATTTTGGCAGCGGGAGGGTATCTCGCGCATTATCTTGTCCCGCGAATTGTCACTAAACGAAATCGCGGAGATTCGTCAGCAATGTCCAGATATCGAACTGGAAGT
>JAGLRU010000225.1 GCA_023136145.1 Alphaproteobacteria bacterium | reverse complement strand
GCTGTCCAACCGTCATATAAACTCTTTTCATCATAAGACGCGCAGACGCGCTTTTAGACCCCCGAACGAGTCGGGGGTGACGATCATTTGAAATAGACTCATAAAACACGCGGAGCCATAAAGACGAAAAATCAAAATGTACTGAATCAATCCCTTATTATTCAGAGAACGTAATGCTAGACTTGCAAAAGCGAACTTAAATTGAAATATGGCGTTATTCTATGCAACTTATTGATATTAAAAGGCTTGTCTTATCATCTAACGACGGCGAAAAAGATCGCCCGGGTCAGACAAATGTCGGTGTTCTAACCAACACCCGCGTCAAACCGAAAAAACCGGCCATGTACCGGGTTCTTTTGTTAAATGACGATTTTACGCCAATGGAATTTGTTGTTTATATTCTGGAAAAATTTTTCGGAAAGAACACTCAAGATGCAGCTGAAATCATGCTTCAGGTACATCATGGAGGAGTCGGCATCTGCGGTGTCTATACATGCGAAATCGCCGAAACAAAGGTTCATCTGGTGATGGATCATGCTTACAAGAACGGGCATCCATTACAATGCACGATGGAGAAGGAATAATCATGCTCTCAAGTAATCTTGAACAAACGCTACATCGAGCACTGGTCTACGCCAATACAAAGCATCATGAATTCGCAACGCTGGAGCATCTTCTGCTGGCACTTGTCGAAGACCCTGACGCGGTGGCAGTTATGCGCGCTTGCGATGTAAATATCGAATTGCTAAAACAAGAGTTAACGCAGTACATAAACTCAGAACTACAAAATCTAATACATCCGGCATCCGGGGAAGCCAAACCTACATCCAGCTTTCAGCGTGTCCTGCAACGCGCCGCCATCCATGTGCAGTCCTCCGGTAGGGAGGAAGTCACAGGTGCCAACGTACTGGTGTCACTGTTCTCCGAACGGGAGAGCAACGCCGTCTTTCTGCTGCAAGAGCAGGAGATGACCCGCTATGATGCCGTAAATTACATTTCTCACGGTATAGCCAAAGCACCAGGGTACACAGAAAAGCGACCCCCGCAGGGAACGGATGAGGTATCCGAAGAAGATGTAATCAAAAAAGGTCGGGAAGCCCTGGACGCATACTGCATCAATCTCAACGACAAAGCTCTAAAAGGCAAGATCGACCCATTGATCGAGCGCGATGAGGAAATCGAACGCACGATACAAGTGCTATGCCGTCGCACAAAAAACAACCCACTATATGTTGGCGATCCCGGAGTCGGCAAGACCGCGATAGCCGAAGGACTAGCCCTCCGCATTACAGAAGGCAACGTGCCGGAAGTTCTGCGTAACCACACGATTTACGCGCTGGACATGGGTGCTCTGCTGGCGGGAACACGGTATCGCGGCGATTTTGAGGAACGCCTTAAAACCGTATTATCGGAATTGCAAGAGGTGGAAAATCCCATCATGTTTATCGACGAAATCCATACCGTCATTGGCGCGGGAGCAACATCCGGCGGCACTATGGACGCATCAAACCTGCTAAAACCTTCGCTGGCTGAAGGAACGCTGAGTTGCATCGGCTCCACAACCTACAAGGAATACCGCAATCATTTTGAAAAAGATCGCGCCCTGATACGTCGCTTCCAGAAGATCGACATCAACGAGCCTTCACAAGAAGACACCATCAAGATACTCAAAGGGCTAAAACTCAATTACGAGAAACATCATAACGTGCATTATTCTGAGGAAGCCCTACGCGCTGCTGTGGTGTTGTCCATACGCTACATTAACGACCGCAAACTGCCGGACAAAGCCATCGACGTAATCGATGAAGCTGGCGCGGCGCAAATGCTGATTCCAGAGGAGAAACGCAAGAAAAACATAACGATCAAGGATATCGAAGCTGTAGTAGCCAAAATCGCCCGTATCCCCCCTAAAAGCATCTCCAAAGACGACAAGGAGACACTCGCAAGTCTGGAGCGTGATCTGAAAACGATGGTGTTCGGACAGAACCCTGCGATCCTCGAACTATCCTCAGCAATCAAGCTATCGCGAGCCGGCCTGAGAGAGCCGGAAAAGCCAATAGGCAGCTATCTGTTCTCAGGCCCCACAGGTGTCGGCAAAACAGAAGTAGCGCGCCAACTCGCACGGACGCTTGGGCTTGAGCTAATCCGCTTCGACATGTCGGAATATATGGAGAAGCATTCCGTCTCGCGCTTGATCGGCGCACCTCCCGGCTACGTTGGCTTCGAGCAGGGTGGAATGATGACGGACAAGATCGACCAGCACCCGCATTCAGTACTGCTACTAGACGAAATCGAAAAAGCGCATCCTGATTTGTTTAATCTCTTATTGCAAGTGATGGACTACGGCAAACTAACCGACAACAACGGCAAAACTATAGATTTCAGAAACGTCATTCTGATAATGACCACCAACGCTGGAGCATCCGAACTAGCCAAGACATCTATTGGCTTTGAGCGCGTCCCACGCGAAGGCGACGACGACGAGGCAATCACACGCACCTTCACGCCAGAATTCAGAAACCGCATTGATGCGATCATCTCTTTCAAGGCACTCAAACCAGAGACAGTAATCCACGTTGTGGACAAGTTCATCATGCAATTAGAAGCGCAACTTGGCGACCGCAGCGTAACGATAGAGCTAACCGACAAAGCACGGCATTGGCTTGCTAAAAAAGGATATGATCCTGCAATGGGCGCACGTCCACTCTCACGAGTCATTCAGGAGCATGTCAAAAAGGTGCTGGCAGACGAACTGCTATTCGGCCTCCTCGCCAAAGGCGGCTCCGTCAAAATCGACGTAAAAGATAACAAGCTGACGTTCAAGTATCATGCTCTAAAAACCAGTCAGAAGAAAAAATCCAAATCCAAACTTGAACACGAGACCGTCAAATAAGATGATAACAACGGATTATGACTCAATAAGACGCGCGGACACGCTTCTAGACCACCGCATAAAGCGAGGGTGACGGATAACGAGTTCTTGATTCAAGAGGATATAAAACAGACTGTAAAGAAAACAAAACAAGGAGAAAAAAATGAAATGGGAAATTATCGGGGGATCCGCCTTCCCCATGCTTAAATTTTCGCTGGAAAAGGACGAAAACATCAAAGCGCAAGCAAATGCAATGGTGGCTATGAGTTCAAACCTAGTACTAAAAGGGAAAGTAGACGGTGGAATCGGCAAAGCGATAGGTAGAATGTTCTCAGGCGAATCCTTTTTTATGCAGCATGTAACAGCAAAGAATCATCCAGGCTGGGTAATGTTCGCCTCCTCTATACCGGGCGGCATTGCAGATGTTGAAATTAAGCCGGGAAAAGAACTAACAGTCCAAAAGAATGGCTTTCTGGCTGGAACCCCGGGAATTGATGTTGCCTCAAAAATGCAAAGCCTAACAAAGGGAATTCTCAGTGGAGAAGGATTTTTCATCCTAAAGCTAAGTGGCACCGGCACTGCCTTTCTGCACACTTATGGATCCATCTACACCATCGATATTCCAGCTGGCGAACAAATTCTGATTGATAACGGTCACTTGGTAGCATGGAGTTCCGACATGAAATATAGTATCACCAAAGGTGCCGCAAGCTGGGTTTCTTCTGTTACCTCCGGGGAAGGATTAGCGTGCCGCTTTACAGGCCCAGGACGCGTTCTGATACAAACTCGCAACCCATCAGGGTTTGGTTCATGGCTTTTTCCATACCTGCCAATCCCGAAGCCGTCCAGTCGGTAATATACATAAGGTAAAATATAAATCCTTAAGGTTTACAATGGTAGAATAGATTCTGAAGAATTAAGAGGATCCGTTCTATGCGATCACAGCCTTTTCTACATTGTTTTATGTTCGCACTCTACGCATTGTCTGGCCTTGCCGGGATGTTTTCCACTACTGTCATTATAAAGCCTGCGCACGCTTCCAATCACCAGATCGTTAAACCGATGGTTGCGATTGACACAATTACGTTACAAGCCGATAGCGTACAAATCACACTCTGGGGAATCAAGTCCGCTCAAACACCGAAAACTCCACTCGAACTAAAGGCACTCGACCTAATAGATAGCCTGATAGGTAATGAAGCCGTCAGTTGCAAGATAATGAGCAAGTCAGCAACAGGCATAACGGGGCGTTGCACGGGATACAACAACATCGATCTAGGGCTAGAGCTGCTCAATAACGGCTATGCCGTCATCGACCGCCGACAAACTATCAACTCCCCATTCGCGCCCGCATATATACAGGCGCAAGAGGCCGCCAGACTAAATGAAAAAGGCATCTGGCGTTTTGTTAACGAACAAGACAACTACGGCAATGACTTAAAATGGCTTCAAAAGCATTTTCCAGTCATGGGGTCACTGAGTCTGATTCTGGGTCCTTTCGCAGGATTGCTAATTGTGGCGTTCGTGATGCACTACCGTCTGAACCGCCTTGAGTTCCTCCAGAAAGGCGAGTTTGACAAAACCCACCGCAAGGAAAATATGTTACTGACGCGAGAACGGTATGTACTGATCTCCACACTAGAGGGGGAGATGATCGAAAACAGAAACAGGATCGAAGCGTTCCTGACGATCTACGGCGATATGCTGAAAAACATGACCTGCCCGGATGAAAAGCCAAAGTACCAAAAGGCAGGGGACATCGTGCAGAAGCATCCATCCCTAAGCAAAGCAATTTTCGAAGCAAATATTGCCAAGCTCTCCATTCTGGACATACATCTCACGGGACAAATATCGAAGCTCTATACGTCAATACCGCAAGAGCAGGAATACATCACCATTGAAGCGAACGTACCGCTTGATACGGCTGTAAAGCTGGTGAAAAAAGTGCTGAAAGACGCACACGACATGCTGCTACTGATCGACCAAACCACCGCCGACCTCCACAAGAAACCAGAGACC